>JAFCDM010000024.1 GCA_017609695.1 Candidatus Pacearchaeota archaeon
AGAAGCAGGAAGAGCATCATAGTGTAGAGAAATATTAAGGACGCCATCCTCCTGAGCGAAGCGAAGGATTGCGAATGTTAGTGAGCAACCTTTAGGGGGTGGAGGATGTCACATTTTGTTAAACTTTCTATTCCTCTTGGTCTAAAATCTAAATTCTTACGACCCTTATTAGAATAGCCTATTCTCAAATCAGATAACCCCATGCTATCTAATAATCCAGAAACTCCATCATATTCTTGGGTATGCTCACTTCTTAATAAAATAGCTTTATGGCTTTTTCTGGCCTCTTTCAAATTTTCAAATCTTCTTGGAACCAAAATACCTTGAGATTCTACATAATCCGCAATAGTTCTTTTAGGTTGCCCCATTAACTTATTAGGATTTTTTAAATAATAGTCGTCCATTTTAAATTTCTCAGAAATAATCTGAGGTTTTCACCTCTTAAATTTTTAGGGGCCTGCATTTTTAAACTTATCTAAGCCTTTTGAGAGGTTTCGCTTCTATTAATCCCCCTCCAACTCAGATTCGGTAGGAGGATTGAAGAACTACTGTTCAAGCTTCTCCTTAATCAACTCCAATATCTCAGGATCCTTAATTAATTTATTCATTATCTCATCTGCTTGTTGTCTTTCGCCGTCTTCTTTTAATATTTTATCAGCTTCTTCTTTATCAAGGACAAGTCCGCAGACTTTACAAAACTTATTTGTTATTTCATTAGATATTTTACATCTCTGGCAGATTGTTGGAGCAAGTTTTGATTTTTGCTGTTGTTTTTGTGGGATTTTAATACCATTTGCTCTGAGAACTGCTTCATCAGTATCTTTTCCATTCATGTGAATGTATACTGATGCCATTTTACTTGATTGTGTCCAGCCAAAATATATTTTCATAGAGGCTTCACTCATTACAGAAGCCATTCTTGTTGCTCGAGTATGTCTTAAAATATGTGGATAAACTCTTTTTTTAATACCTGCTTTTTTTGAAGCATATTTTAATATCGCAGTCATTCTATTATAACATAAACAATCTCCTTTTTGACTAACCCATAAATAAGATTCAGAATCTTTATTATTTGGATGTTCATTAATCCATGATTGAAGATAAGGTGTAGAATTAATAATTAAAATCTTTCTCATTCCTGTTTTTCCTTTAACAGTAATTCTTGCTCCATATTCTTCAAAACTAATATGCTTAATTTGTAATGTTCCAATCTCACCAACCCTACAACCAGATTCAGCAAGTGTTGAAAGAAATGCCTTATCTCTTAAAGTTTTAGCATTTCTAATAATTGATTCAATTTCTTCTTCTGTTAAAAGCTCTTCTGGAATTGTTTCATGCTTTTTTGCAATAGTTGTTTTTAACCATTTAACTTCAGGAGGATAATCTTCAGTATCCCTAATCATTTTGTAAATTTTTCTTACTGCAATTCTAAAAGAAACCTTTGTTTCCTCACTATAATTAGTTTGATTAAGCTCTGTATTACTTTCATAATATCTTCTTTTGTAGCTTGCTCTATGGCTTTCTGGAGCATGTTTGTAAACTTGATTAGATAAAATAAATAAGCATCAACTTTACCATAGGAAATATTATCACAAAGACATTGATCTTTAAATCTTAAAAGAATTTTTTGATTGTCTTCGGAGATTGTTGATTTTCCTAATCTCTTTATTGTTCTTTCTAATCTTGCTTTGTAATTGTGTATATCCATATATCGCTATATCATGGTCAGCTTATAAACCACGATTGTTACAGCGTTCTTATTTTTCAAAACGCCCCCGCCCGGAATCGAACCGGGAAGCCCAAAGGGCACTGGTCTCAAGCCAGCTCGAGTACCATTGTCGCACGGAGGCATAATCATAATAAAATTAAAGGATTTTTAAAGGTTGTTGTTAAGAATTTACCAGCTTCTTTTCCTACAATCTTTAACCAATTCAATCCAATGTTTATCACAATGGATTCCAGCATCTAAACCATTATCTATCCTTCTCTCCCCTTGTTTATCACAAGGAACAAATCTTTCCCATACATTATTATAAGGTTCACAACCTCCTTGGAGTTTGTTTTTTCCAGTATAATCAGTTTTCATTTTTCCCCTCAAATCTATTAATAAACCTTAGGTTATAAAAATTATTGTGATACTTAGAATAAGTCTAAAGCCCTTGGAACAATTATTCCTCTTGATTTTTTTATAGGTTTTATCATAACAATATCTGGAGCTCCATCATCATATAAAGGTTTAGATAAGATAGGAATAAAACCACAACTTTCAAAAAAAGCAATTACATTAGGAAATTCAGAAGGGGCATCTACAATCATAGCATCATAATTTGGATTTTCAACCACTACTTGTTTTAACATAAATGTTGGGCAATATCTCCCTCTAATTTGAGGATGTACCCTTAGATTTTTTACTTCTAAAAACCCAGGATTTTTTTTATGTGGTTGATAAATTACATCCCCCACAATTCTTCTTTCAAAAAATGTAATAATTCCTTTTTTATAACCATCTACTAATTCTGCTTTACATTTTGGAACCCAACCCCTATAATTAGGATAACTCAAATCTTGTTTATACAAAAAATCAATACATTGATTAAGTTCTTCTACTGATTCAATATCTGTAAATTCAAATCTCATTTTCCCCTCAAATCTATTAATCTCTTTTTTTATCTAAACCTTCCCCAATTATTTGTTTAGCAAAATTTCCAAAACCTTCATCTCTTTTTAATTGATAATTAAAAAATGCAGTATAAATTTGACTAAAAGTTTTTATATCTTCTATATCTTCTCTAAAGTGAAAACAAGGGTTTACAGGCATTTCCCAGGTTTTATACAAAATAACTCTTTCAAGAGGGCGAGTTGGGGGTCCATCTAATTTAATCTTCCCTTTAACATTTTTATGTTTTCCTTGAATTAGTTTTTCAATATTTGAATTAATTTCCCCCATAACTACCTCTTCTTCAAAATCTCTTAAAGAAATTTTAGGAGAAGAACAAACAATAGAAAGAGTTTTATTATTATGTTCAGGACCAATCATAAATAAGTTAAATTCTTCTTGAAGTTTTTTTGTATAAAAGACAGCTTTTGGATTTCCATAAGTTCCATATACCCCCTTTCCATTTAAACAGGATTGAACTTTATCTATACCTAAGCCATGAAAATAATGAATCATTCCTTTTTTGATATTTAATTCCCCTTTTAAATTATATTCAAAAAGACAATTAATCCATGATAACTCATTTTGACCATAGAATTTATTCATAGAATCAAAAAAAACTTCTCCAATTGAGTTAATATCAACATTTTCTTGTGTTTCTCTTGGAGTTTCAATTACAACCATTTAATTATAATCTCTTTTTATTTTAAAAAGATTTAGAGGATAGAAAACATAATTCCAATTACCTTTGTTTGACTAATCTAATTAAATTAAAAATAAAATGATTAGCCAAACAATGCTGAAAGTCCTTCTGCTGCAGCTTCTTTCTTTTCTTCTTTTGGTTTTTCTGCAGGAGCTGATTCTCCACCACTAACTTCGCCACTAGTTGCAGGTGCTGAACTTGTTACAATAGCATTTTCAAGTTCTTTTTCTATGTCTACATCTTTCAAACTTGCAACAAGACTTTTTACTTTTCCTTCATCTACTTGTGCACCAGCTGATTGCATAATTTTTGTGATGCTTTCTGCATCAACAGGTTTTCCTAACTTATGCAAAAGCAATGCTGCATATACATATTCCATTTATGATTCCTCCTGATTATTTAATTGAATGCTTTGTAATATCCTTTGAAGACCCTTTAAATTATGATTTGAATCGGAGCACCATTTCTTAACAATTTCGGTTTGTCCAATCTGTTTTCCTAATTCCATATATGACTCTGCCTCTGCCTTTTCCAGAATAGCATAACCCATCAATATCTCTAAAAAAAGATTAGCTTTGTCATAATCCCCTACTATTAAACACTCTTTTGTTTGTTCATATAATCTTAATTTATCATATCTCACCATTTTATTTTCCCCCTTTATCTTCTTGAGACTTTTCTTCCACACCTTCTTTCTTCTCTTCAACTTTTTTCTCTTCAACAACTTCCTCTTTATCACTCTCACTTAGGGTTTCATCAGATATTGGTTTAGGAATTTCTTTATCAGATTTAGATTCAAATTTTTCAAGAGCTTGGTTATTTGCATTTGCTTTAGCCAGCAAATAACCAATTGTGTCTTTACAATAATAAACAATTTTTTGAGCAAAACCTAATGCTTTTCCAGCAGCAGTTTTTAAATTTTCAAGAACTTCTTCTTGATTTATATTAATATTAGTATATACTTTTTCTGTTTGAATATCATAAATAACCAAAGGAATTAATCCTATTTTAAAAGGATGAATTTCTAATTTTTGTAATACTGAGGCTGCATTTCCATCAATCTCTTGCCCTTTTTTTATAATTACTCTTGGCTCTTTAATCGAAATTTTTCCATCTTCAACAGAAATTTGTATTCCTAATGCTCCTAATTCACTAATTGCTGGGCCTGGAACTAAACTAGTTGGTCCAGCTTTGACTTCAATATCATCAGGAGATATTTGTCCTGCCTTTGCAGCAACAGAAGTTTTTTCTTTAGATAAAGTTCCTGCTAACTCAAAACCTTCCATATCTGAAATAGCAAAAGCACAATTTTCTTGAATTTGTTTTTCCAAAGAAAGGATAGATTCTTTTCCTATTTTTTTGATTGTTCTTAAAAGGATATTTTTTTTAGCAACTTTAATCAAAACCTTGCCCCTAAGAGATTTTTTAATTTCTTGAAATTGTTTTGAAGGCAAATTTTTAATTGAAACAATCATAAGAGTTTTAGAATTCTTGATTTTTTCCACTAGTTCGTCTATTAATTTATTTTTTCTTGCATAAGCTTTTGATTCTTTTTTCTTAACTCCAACTTTTCTCTCTTGTGAAGTTTCATCTATTTTCTTCTCACTTTCTGAATTTATCAAATCTGCAGTTTTTTCAATTTCTGGTTTGTTAATTATTTCAGCTTGCATTTAAATCTCCGTAACAACAGGCTTATCCATTGTTAATTTTATTTTAACATTTCTAATATTATCTTTTTTTCTTGGAAGAGAATCTAAAATTTTATTATAAATCCTAATTGCATTTTGCATAATTTGCTCATTAGTTAAAGATTCTTTTGCAACACCTACTTTGATACTTGGTTCTTTTACAACCACACGAACACTTGAATTAATTTTTTTAAGGATTTCTTCAATTATTTTATCATCTTCAGAAGGTAAAATACCAAGTTGAGGGGAAGGCATTTTTCCTGCAGGTCCTAAAATTCTACCAAAATTTGTAGCAACCGCAGGCATTAATTTAGCATTAGCAATAAAAAAATCATATTTTTTAACTAATTTTTTAATCTCTTTTTTTTCTTTGAATTTTAAAAAATCTTCTTTTTTAATTGTATCCACTAAAGAAGATTTTTTTTCTAAAAATCCAGCAACTCTTTTGTTTTTAATTTTATTAGGAAGCTGAATAAATATATTAAAGGCATTTTTTCTAAGATCAAATTCTTTTAGATTTACAATTAAATCAACAGTTTGATCAAAATTTCTTTTGTTCTCACTATTTCTAAGTTTTTCTATTGCTTTAAGAAACTTTTCTTCGTCTGACATTTTATATTTTTAATTCCTTTATTTAAATATAAATTTATTATATTTACTACCTATGCACTTAAGCTCAGAAAAAGAGCGCCCGTGATGTAGTTAAGATTAATTAAACATAAAATTTAGAGTTTTTAAAACTTTGGATTGGGATAAATCAATATAAAAAAGCTTAATTAAGAAGAATAATCTATAATAAAATCCAACATCCCCACATAAAAACATTTAAATATTGTAATCTCGATATTATTTTATAAATTTTTAAATGATGAAAGGAGGTAGGTTAAATCCCGAGGTGATATGGCAAAAAAATTAAGTACAAAACAGGTTGATGCAAAAATTAAAAGGCTTAAGAAAGAAATTACCCAGCTTGATTCTCTTAAAAGAGAGATAAGAAAAGAAAAAAAAGAAGTATCAAAAATAAAAAAGATTAAAAAAAGCATAAAGAGAACTGAGAGAGGCGTTAAGAAAAAGAAAAAGAAAAAGAAAGTAAGAAGAGTAGCAAAAAAAACAAAAAAAGCTGTGAGAAAAGCAAAAAAAGCAGTAGCAAAAGCTAAACCTAAAAGAAGAAAAAAAGCAGTTAAAAAAAAGAAGTAAATTTTTATTTTTTATTTTATAATTTTAAGGTATTTGGGATTTTAATAATTCTATTTCAGATTTAAAAGTCATTAACCTCAAAACTTTAAGGGCAGAAGAACCAAGGTAATAAGGTTTAATCCCTTTCCAACTCACCTAAATATTCCTTTATTCTTTCAATCGTTCTTGGAATAATAAATTTTTCAATTCTATTTTCAAATATTTCAGAAAGAGAAGAATGTTCTAATAAATAATATTTATTTTCTGATTTTTCTATTAACATATTATCCCTAAGTCTTTTTAATTGCCTTCTTATATTGCTTTCAGCTAAACCCTTTGTTTCTAAACTATATTTTTTTCTTGATTCTCCAGCCCTTTGACCAATTTCTTCACTACTTAATTTTTCTTTATTTTTATTAGCATTAATTAAAACCATTAAAATATCAACAATAACATCTCGAGAATCTCCAAGCTGAAGTAAACCCAAAGACAAACATATTTTTCTAACTAATTCTCTTTTTTCCAAACCTACTGGTTTTTCATATTTTCTTAATGTTATTTCAGATAATGGGATGTCTTTCATTTTATAATTATTTAATCACATATAAACTTATAAATTTAACCTGATAAAATAAAGGGATGGAATTAGTAGCATTTTTAGGAATAGGGAAAGGGACTTGGGGGCAAGTATCTGGAGTTATGAATCAAGGGGAATGGGATAAAATATTTTTAATTGGAAATAATTTTGCAAAACAATTTACATCACAAAAAGATTTTGAATTCATAGAAGTAAATTCAAGTAGAATTTCAGAATTAAAAGATGAAATTTTAAAAAAACTTCAGGGAAAAATTAAAGGAACAGAAGTTGCCTTAACAATAGCATCAGGAACAGGAAAAGAACATATGGCACTAATTTCAGCTTTACTTTCTCTTCCAGCAGGAATAAGATTTACAGCATTAACTAAAGATGGAATTATTTTTTTGTAGAAAATGTTAATAGATAATTTACCACCCGGGATTCATATTGATAAAGAAGGTGTTTGTTGTGAAGGATTTTTTTGTAGATTTGAAGAAGGGGAGCAAGTAGAATCAAATCCACTTTCAACATCAAAAAACAAAATTGGATTACCTTATATTATTATAATTTATCAAGATATAGAAAAAGCATTTTCAAAACCTTTAAAATTTGGAGATAATGACCAGATTAAGGCATTAAAAGCTTATCAAGCATGGACTATTCGAGATGAACTCTTAGATGGAGATTATTCTATTTTTGGGGTTTAAAAAAAATTTAAACCTCT
>JAFCDM010000111.1 GCA_017609695.1 Candidatus Pacearchaeota archaeon
GCTGAATCTTGAAAAGATATACCTTCCAAGAATTTTTTTCCTATATTCACAGCACCAACATGGTCTGAGTTTGCTTCATATCCACAATGTTTACACTTGTAGTCATGCTTCTTTCTTTTGTTTGTGCTAAGACACTTAGGACAAACCTGACTTGTGTATTGTGGTTGAATATAAACTACAGGAATATTAGACCAAACTGCCTTGTATTCTATCATCTTTTGTAATCTCCTAAAAGCCCAAGTTTGATGAATGTATCTTTGTTTTTTTCTAACTTTTGTTTGTTGGATTATATGTATTAAATCTTCCATAACTATTACTGGGTTTTTTTGGAGTTTTGCATTTTCAACAATCCAAGAACTAATCTGATTGTTTATGTAATTAAAATATCTTTGTTCTTTCCCTTTGATAGCTTTAAGCATTTTTTGATTATCTCTGCTTTGATATAATGCTTTAATCTTATTAAATTGCTTTTTCTTTATGATTGCTCTCTTCCCATTAAAGAATTTTGATTTTCCATTAATATTAATAACTGCTAAATTATTTATTCCAATATCAATACCTATTGGATTGTATTTTTTCTTTTGTTTAAATTTAACTTCTTTTTTCAAAACAATATGAACAAAATAATCTTCTCCTTTCTTAACTAAATCCACTGAACCTTTTTTATATTTCTTATTAATTAAATCATTAAGATAATCTTTTTGATAATCCGAGTTTACAATTAGTGGAATGTAAATTCTTTTTCTTTTAGCAACTAAAATAGAAGCCCAAAACTGAAAGTCTTTGTTTTCAGTTTTCATAACATCAAAAACTACATTATCATATCTTATTCTTAATGCTCTTGGCTCTGGTTTTGGGATGTTTTTATGTAACCTTCTTTTATTCGTCTTCCAACTTCTTATTATTTCACTTGCCTTGTTTCTTGATTGATGAACAATACAAGCAGGAAGATTATAAATTTCCCTAATTGGTACATAACCTAAATGATGTAAATTTGTATTTGAGGTGGTTTTATTCTTCAAACTTAATTCCATAAAATCCTTGATTGCATTCACAGAATTATTTAGGGCTAAATCTATTAACTCTTGTTTTCCCTTTCTTAATTCACCAACTTTAAATTTTATTGTTTTTTGTAATTCCATTTGAAAAATCTCCGATTGTTAATTGTCCTTTAAGTTCTTCAGGACAATTATAAATATCATACTCATACTCTCTCCTTAACCCTCACTCAATGGGAATGTGTTACTTTTTATTTGTAAAGTATTTATTTTTTAACTTTTAAAGACTAAATTTCTAAAGGGAAATTAAGCCCCTGCTTCTTCATCTTCTTTACCCCCCATAAACATCGTATTATAATCAGGAACCCTATCACAATCAGGATATATCTCTCTAAATCTTTCAGAACCTAATCTTATTTTTAAGGGTTTGGAATCTACATAACCATTATCATATTTTTCTCTAGTTTCACAACCAATAGAATAATGAAGACTACAAAAAGGTTTTCCTACAATATCTCTTAAAGGACAATAATCATTATACTGACATTTCTCTTCCAATAACTTTTCATTTACTTCTTGTTTCATTCTGTTTTATTATATATATTATTTAAAGTAAATTCTATATATTTAGTTATTGCTTCTAAGGTTTCTTGACTTACTTCATGTTGAACTTTTATTACTATTTTTCCTCCTTCAAAATTAATTTTTTCTTGTGCAATGACTGTTAAAGGAATTGCTAAAAATAATAGAATAAAGAATAAAATTGTTGTGTATTTAAAAAAAGAGTATCTTCTTTTACTAACTAATTTTGAAGGATACTTCTTATTTAACAAATTAAATTCTCTTAAATATTTTTTTTGTTTTTGATTCATTTTATCCATAAACCTCCCTACTTAAATATTGATATAAATCACATTCTAAACATTTTTCTGAAAAACATAATTCAGCTTTTTTCTCATCTGGGTATTCTTTAAATTCTCCACAATTTTTCATATAAGGACAAAATTTTATTTTTTCCATTTCATTCTTCCCCATTATTTCCATTAGTTAAATCTTTAATTGCTTCAACTAAAGTATCATTTACTTTTTTTCCAAGTCCTGCAATATCTTTTGCAAAGCCACAGGTTTCTTCACAATCTTTATGCATATAAAAATCACAAAATTCTATCTTCTCCATATTGCAAAACATTTGTTTATAATTTTTTGGTATCATTTTAATCCACTAATATTTATCATTTTCTATTTTTTCTTTTTGATTTTTAATTTAGATTCATCTTCATAACTTGAACCATAACAACTTCCAGTAGATAAACCAACTGAAAAATTAAATCTCCAGTGGTTTTTACTGTTTTCTATTTCTTTCATTATTCTGTCTAATTGTTTTCTTAATTTTGTATCTAGTTTAATTTTCATTTCAAATAAAAAAAGAAGTTAACAACCTCCTTTTCTTCCACCAGTTTTTTTACCTTGACCTTGTCTTGATGAACTTTGTCCCCTTCCACCAGACTTTCTGCCTCTTCCATCTCTTGATCCTTGTCCTACGGGTCCTGTTCTATTTCCTTGTGGCATTTTATTTTCCCTCCTGATTTAATTTATATTCTAAAAATCTACAACTAATATAATCTCCATCACATTTAATATAACAATTCTTTTTGTTTAAATCTTCTAAATTTAATAATTGATTTTTATCATTTTTCAAATTTATGGTGAAAATAATTTACCATGACCCTGACCATGACCCTGACCTTAACCAGAGTTCTCTAAGTATTACAGCATTCATTTCTGTGTCCTCGGAAGTTTCCAAAAAACTTTTGTTATATCCAATATAGCTTCTCTGTTTAAAATTACTTCTGAATTTTCTGG
>JAFCDM010000025.1 GCA_017609695.1 Candidatus Pacearchaeota archaeon
ACAACACCCCTCATTAGATTTAAAATTAAAACTAAATACATATTTTTTCTTTTTAATAAAATATGCGCACTCCTATCCCAATAATTAAGTGTAACTGCTGAGTCTCTTGTGTTTTTTATTACTCCCTCTTTTACTGCTCTTTCATGAAGTTTAGAACCATGAAAAAAAACAAGATTATTAACAGAAAGAAAATAAGGTTTAGGAATTTTTTGCAATAACCTAATCATATTTATTATATCCCCTGGTTTTTCATAAGGATTGCAGGTGATTACATCATACATTACTGCTAATTTATCCTTATATTTATTTAAGATTCTTCCTGCATTTAAAACTCCTTTATTTGTTTGATTTCTATGATAAATCTCCTTATTAACTCTTTCTTCACCTTGAATTCCAATTATTATATCTGTGCATCCTGCATTAACAAGAAGTTTTATTTTTTCGTCTGAAACAGTATGTGGGTCTCCAAGACACTTAAATCTTAAATTAACTTTTTCCTTATATTTTTCTGTAAATTCTTTTATCTGCTCAAGAGGTCTTAAAGAAAAAGTATCATCTCTTATATCAAAATAACTTAGACTTGGAAATTTTTTTCTTAATTCTAAAATCCCTTTGATTATATAATCTACACTATGCCATCTTACTATTTTTTTTCTTTTTCCTTTGTAAAGTTCATTTAATAAACTATTACTACAATAATCACAACCATAGGGACAGCCCCTTCCAGTTAAAAAAAAGATTGCCCCATCTAAATCCTGTTCTTTGAACTTTCTTAAGCTATGATGTTCTAAAATATAATGGTTTTTTGTATCATAATCTGGTAATGGGATAGAGTCTAAATCATCTATTAAAGGGCGTACTGGATTTCTAATTATTTTTTCTTTTTCTTTAATCCAAAGATTTTTTATTTTTTTTATTGATTTGTTTTTTTCAATCGCATTAACTAAATCTAAGATTGTTTCTTCCCCTTCTCCAACACATACAATATCACAATATTTAATACAATCTTTTGGAGAGATTGTTGCATGAATTCCTCCCCAAACTAAAGGTATGTCTGGTAATGTTCTTTCTATATACTTGATTATTTGAATAGCTCTTGGTGCAGTTGAAACAAAAGAACTAATCCCTATTAATTTAGAACCTCTGCAAAGTTGAGATAATTGGATTAATTCCTTTTTTTTATAAAATTTAGAATAATCTTCACTAAGATTCATAAAAATTAATTTAACTTCATGCCCTTGTTTTTTTAATACTGCAGAGATTGTTCTTATCCCCTGATCTGAAGGATATGTTGCTGCAGAAATTAAAGTTATTTTCATTTTGTATTTTATCTTATATCTCTATAATCTTATAAATTGTTAAGCTATGCAGATTATGTAACTTTATCTTCTTTATCTTGTTCTCATTTATCAAATTATAAATTTTAGTATTTCCTTTATTTAGTTTACTAATCTTTCATACTCCTTCATATACCTCCTATAAATAATATCCCAATCATAATTTTGTGATTTTTTATAATTGTTTTCATTAACAGGAGAGGCTACAATTGGAAGGCTTGATGCCATTGCCTCAAATAATGTTAAGGGAAGTCCTTCCCTATAGCTCGGTAAAACATAAACATCTGCAGATTGATACATTTCTGCTATTTTTTCTTTTCCTCGGATTGCCCCAAGATATTTCATATTTTTATAAGGTTTAATTAATTTCCTTACTTCTTGGGCTTTTCCTTCGTCAGGTCCAACCCAAACAAAAGCTATGTCTTTTCTTTTTTTAGTTATATTTATTGCTACTTTAGCAAGGATTTCTGGAGCTTTTGTTGGATTTAATCTTCCAAAAAATAAGACTAATTTCTTTTCTTTTATTTTGTTTTGTTTTTTAAAATTATTATTTTTTATTTTTTTATAAAGAATTTTGTCTGTTCCATTGGGAATTACTTTGATTTTCTTTTTGTCTTTAACATATTCGTTAAGAATATTTAATTCCCAGGGAGTTATTGCAATTATTTTATCTATTAATCTAAATGATAGTTTATTGAAAATAATATTATTTAGAAATAAAAAAGGCCTTAAAACTAATGGACGAAATTCTGCTCCTGTCCAAGGGCAATGTGTTGTGTGTATATGTTTTATTTTTTTAAATTTTGATAAAATTCCTGCAAAGAAGATATAGGCATGTCCTGAAACATGAGTGTGGATTATGTCAAAATCTTGTTTAAATCTCCAAAGTAAAGAAGGCCAAATAAATGTGCTTAAAGATAACCTAAACCAATAAGGAAATCTATGTATATGCACTCCTTTTATTATTTGGTTTTTTATTTTTATTCTTTTATTTTTATCTGAATCACAACAAAAAACATGGACCTCATGCCCTTGTTTTACTTGTCTTTGAGCGAGTTCATGCATTACCTGCTCCACGCCTCCAAAAGTAGGTAAATAAAACATATTGATGTGTGCTATTTTCATTTTTTAAAAAATCACAAATTCCTATAAAGCCAGAATTTTAATATCCAAAAACAATTAGCTATAATTGCAAAAAATAAAAGGATATTAGAACTATAAAAAAATACTGCAAGACTAATAATTAATCTTTGAATTCCAAAACTAAAACCAATTCTTCCTTTTAAATTCCCAAGAAATTTCTTTTCAAACTTTTTTGCTATTTCTTTTTTATTCTCAAATAAATTTTGGGCAGTAACAGAGGTGATGATAATCATTAACAAACCAAAACTTGCTGCTAAACCTATCCATAATTGATTCATAAAATAACCTGCAAAAACTATGAGTAGTGAAAAACCTATTGTTCCTAAAACTTCATCTAAATATCCCCCATAATGTTTTTTATACCCTGTTTTTTTAAAATCTTTAAGATGATAACGTGCAACTTCCCCATCAGAACAATCTAGAATAGGCCCTAAATGAACTAAAATTCCTGCCAAAATCCAATTTCCCATTAACATATAATAAATAACTAAAAAATCTGCTAACATGCTTAAAACTGTAACAAAATTAGCTGTAAATCCTAATTTAATTGAAAGCCAAGTAGTGTATGTAGAAAGTTTTCTATAAGTATAATAAACAAAATAATCATCATCTGCACTTGTTTTTTTCTGTGATTTAAGCTCTGAATAAACACCCATTTGCAAAAAAGGATTGAAGGCTTTTTAATGTTTGTGGATTTCTTTTATATGTTTTTAAATTATAATCTTTATTCTATTTTTTCTAATTTTAATACTTTTTTTCTGATAAATGCACTAAATCTATCTATTAATAAAACCATTAAAACCATTATTATTAAAATAGTTAAAACCTCTTGGTTTTTAAAAAGCTTCATGCTTGTTAATAATTCCATACCAATTCCTCCTGCACCCACTAATCCTAAAACAGTTGCAGCCCTAAAATTATTTTCTAAATAATATAAAGAATAATTAATAAACGAAGGTTTTACTTCTGGAATAATCCCTCTAATAATAACTTGTAATTTATTTGCTCCAGTAGAGATTATTGCTCTTATTGTTTCAGGGTTTACAGACTCTATTGCTTCTGAGAAATATCTTCCTAAAGCTCCTGTAACATGGGCTGCTAAGGCTAAAACTCCTGGGAATGGACCTAACCCCACCATTGAAACAAAAATTAACCCCCAAACAATTTCATTAATTCCTCTGCATATATCAAAAAATGTTCTTGTTATATGGTAAATAAATTTATTATGCATAATATTTCTTGCAGCTAAAAAAGAAAGAGGTAATGCTATTAAAGCACCTATTGTAGAACCTACAATAGCCATTTGTAATGTTTCAATTGCTTTTAAAAGAAAAAGTCCTAATTTACTGAAATCAGGAGGAAACATTCTTGATATAAAATCATACATAAAAGGTAGCCCCTTAACAAAATTTACAGGGCTGGTATTTGTGCCTTTAATAGCCCAGTAATAAATTATAATTATTAATATTCCGATTAATAATCCTTTGTATTTATTTTGTTTTATTTTTTTCAGCATGTTTTAGTTTTTTTATTTTAATATTTTATTTAAACTTAAAGTTATGCCCTTACTTATCCAACTCATTACATTTTATGATATTAGTTTTAGTTTTAGTTTTAGTTTTAGTTTTAGTTTTAGTTTTAGTTTTAGTTTTAGTTTTAGTTTTAGTTTTAGTTTTAGTTTTAGTTTTAGTTTTAATCTCATCCTAAAGCTGTCTCATTCCGATTATTCTTGAACTATATTTTTTTGCAAGTTCAAGAAAATGTAAACTTGTTACTAAAGTTATTTCTTTTTCAAGACAAATGTTATTTAATAATTCAAGAATTTCCCTCATTAGTTTGGGGTCTAAACTTGAAACAGGTTCATCTGCTAAAATAATATCTGGATTTTGTGATAATGTTCTTGCTATAGCTACTCTTTGTTTTTGTCCTCCACTTAGATTATTTATTCTTTCATTTTCATAATCTTCTAATCCAACTCTTTTTAAGCTTTGTTTAGCTATTTCATAATCCTGAGTAGAAAATCTTCCAAACAAAGTATTTAATGAACTATGATGTCTTAATCTTCCATTAAGAGTATTTTTTAAAACACTATCTCTTTCAATTAAATTAAAATTTTGAAAAATCATACCTATTTTTCCCCTAATTCTTACAACTTTTTTTATAGGCATTTTTAAGATATTTTCTCCATTAATATGTATACTTCCAGAAACTGGTTCTATTAATCTATTTATAGACCTTAAGAGTGTTGTTTTACCACAACCACTTGAACCTATTAAAACTACATTTTCTCCTTTTCTTATATGAAGGTTGATGTTTTTCAAAACTTCTTGGCTTTTGTTTTTATAATGGTGATTTAAATTTTCTATGTTTATCATTTTTTATTTATAATCTGATATCTTCTAAGTTATTAAAAACTAAGTAGCTTAAGCTTTCCTCCAATCGCATTTACATCTATATGATTTCGGTTTTCTTTACTTCTTTATTTGATAATTCTTTTTTAATTTAAATTAAAAAATATAAAATATAAAATAAATTATTAAGCAGATTCTGCACTGGTTACATCCATATCTAAAACATTAGCAACATCTCTTATAATATTATAATCACTATCTGAAACTCTTTGATATCTTGCAATACCCCCCCAACCATCGACTTTATTAATAGTTTGTTTATCCATATTAACTAATGCTTGAGTTATTTGTTCTTTTAGTTTTTCTGGTAAATCTCCTCTAACAACTATTGGTGAACCAGGAATTGGTTCTGATTCATAAATAATTTTACTGAATTTCGGGTCTATTTCTCCTTCTTTGATCATTCTATCATAAACATTGTCACCACTTGCACCAGCATCGACTTTACCATTTGCAATAGCATACTGAACTGCGTTATGTGTTCCTGCATAAAAATACTCTGTGAAATCATTTTCAGGATTAATTCCATTTTCAATTAACATTTTTCTTGGCATTAAATTACCAGATGTAGAAGCTGGGTCTACAAAAGCAAATGTTTTTCCTTTTAAATCAGCTAAAGTCTTTATCCCACTTTCTGCATTTACAATTATTACTGATTTATATGTTGCACTTCCTGTGCTTTCTTTTACACCATTAACTATTGCTTCTGCATTAGCTACCTTTGAAGCTATAACATAAGAAAATGGGCCAAACCAAGCCATATCAATATGTTTATATTTCATTGCATTAATGGCTGCAGTATAATCTGATGTAACTTGTATTTCTACTGGAATACCTAATTCTTTAGATAAATATTCTTTTATTGGTTCATAAGCTCTTAACATTTCAGCAGCATCATCTGCTGGAATAAGTCCCATTCTTAAAACTTCAATTTCTCCTGGATTTTCGTTGATGACACTTCCAGTAAGGCTTTTATTAATTAAAAAAGCACTAAAAGAAATTAATGCTATGATTAAAATTCCTGCGATTATATACTCTTTTTTCATATTATTTTACCTCCTTTCAATTTTTATAAAAAACCATATTGCACTATTTCTGGTTCTGTTAATTTTCCTTGTCTTAATCTATCAACACTTTCGCAGACTTCAATTAGTCTTGGCAAACCTTTTTTTAAGGATTCTGCAAAATCAGGATTTGTTTTTAAAAATTTGCCTTTAGGACCATAATTCTTTTCAAAGTCTGCTAATTTTTCTTGAAGTGTAACTCTGTGTCCTTGCACCATTGTTAATTCAGAATATGTTATTATTGCTTCTTGCCAAGACCTCGGAATCAATACACCACTATCTAATGGTTCAAACTCCTTTCTTTTATCTCTATGATGTTCTTCAGCCCATTGTTCTGAAACAACACCATGGAACCTAATCATTTGTGCAATCCTATATAAATCTAAGGGGTTGTCTACTATGCCTACTCCTAAACCTTTTTCTTCAATATACCTTGCTCCTCTTAATTCATGGAATACTTGACTTTTCTTAAAGGGTCTTCCAATATCATGTAATCCTCCTGCTAATCTAGTTTCTTCTTTTTTTATGTATTTTTTTAAACCAGGATATTCTAAGTAAATTTCTTCAAGTACATTTTCAGTGTTATCCCAAGCATCCATCAGGTGTGGAAGATACCTTTCACCTAAAACATTCTCATCACTTTCATCCATCAATCTTTTCGCCAAGTCTAATACTCCTTGTTTATTCATTAATTTTGCCATGTTTGATTTTCTTCATCTTCTTTTGGTTTTGTTTCAATATTTACTACTTCAACTTCTTTTGGTTTTTTCCAAGATTTTGTAATATTGTCTTTAATTTTAGTTGAACATTGAGATGAATAATAAGGCAAAATTATAACTTTTGCACCAACAGAATCTGCAACACTTTTAGTTTGAATTAAATTTTCTCTTGTATGACTATCACTTTCAATTAAAATATCTGGCCTTAAATTTTTAATATTAGATATTGGAGAATATGTTGTTTGAGCAACAACTACATCAACACATTTTAATGCCTTTACTATCCTTATTCTTTCATTAAAAGAAAGACAAGGTCTTTCTTTTTTTTCCATTGTTGCTTCATCTGTTAAAACTCCGACGATTAATTTTCCATTTTCTCCAACAAAACTTTTAGCATTTTCTAAAAATACGACATGCCCAACATGTAGTAAATCTGCCACAACATATGCATAAACTATTTTTTCATGTTCTGCCATTTTACCCATTCCTTATCTCCTTTATTATTTTATCATCTGATAATTTTTCATAATATGGGGGTTTTATAACTTCTCCACCTATTTGTTTTACAAAATCTTCTCCAGGAATTTTTTTCCAATTAGAAGCATGTGCTAAAATTAATTTAGAGTTTTTAAATTGTTCATGGATTTTTTTTAAATTTTCTAAAGGAGACTTAGAGGTTTGAGCAATAACCATATCTACACATCTTAGATTAGAAATTATTGCTTTTCTTTCTTCAAAATTTGCAATTGTAGGTTTTTTATATTCTAAAACTGCTTTATCTGTTAAAACTCCACAAATATGATAATCTCCAAGTTCATTTGCTTTTTCTAAAAGTTTTAAATGTCCATAATGAAATAAATCTGCAACCACAAAACTATAAACAATTGTTTTAACTTTTTCTTTTTCCAAACTAACAACTTCTCCCACCTTTATCCCAGAATTTTTAGGGATAGTTACACATAATTGTCCATTAGACTTATTTAACCATACGACTTTTTTCATAGTTACTAGTAATACTAGTTGTTTATAAAGCTTATTTATTTGAAATATATATTTTTGCTTAATCTTAAAAATCTTACCCCCTACCCCTAGGATTGTTTCTCAATATCCTGTTGTATCTTAGGTTACATAGGATTAAGCTTCTCAATGCATAACTTAAAAGTTTCATGGATTTTTATTCATCCTATCAATAAATTACTTTTTCACTAAGATTTTAAGAAGGTTAATATCTTCTTTTGTAAGTCCTTTTATTAAAATAATTAAAATAAAATAAATTAGGATAGCTAAGAGAATCAATAATATTCCTAAAAATACATTTATTACTTTAATAAAAGATAATAAATAGAATAAAATCCCAGACATAATTAAACTTGCTATTAAAGGTTTAAGTATAAATTTAGGAGAAATTTTTAAATTAAATTTTGTTTTGGAAATGTGTAGGCTTATAATAAAATAGAAAAACCAACTAATTATTGTTGCTATACTAACCCCCACTGTTGCCCATAATGGAGAAATTCTTAAAAATAATTTGATTAAAATAAAATTTAAAATTATGTTAAAGATTATTGTTATGACTATTAATTTAGCAAATATTTGTGGTTTTTCTTTTGCTGAAAAAAATAAAACTAAATTTGCAACACAAACCATTGGCAAAATTAAAAATGCTAAAAAAGAAAGGGGTAATGTGGCTGGAGCATAATATGTCCCATAAAAAAGTTCAATAAGATATTTCCTAAAAATTAATAACCCAAATGAAGAGGGAATTGCTAAAATTGCGATAAATTTAAAGGATTTGTTTAAAACCTTTTCTATTTCAAGTTTATTTATTTTATTAAAAACAGGAAATAAAACTGCATTTGGAAATGCTATAAATCCAGTAATCCCAAAAACTAAAGAAAATGCTGCCTTATAATATCCTATATATTCTGGTGAAACAAAAATTCCCAACATAATAGAGTCAATATATGAAAAGAAAATTGTTGAAATACTTGCTATTGTTAAAAATCCAATAAACCTTCTGACTTTCTTTTTGTTTATTTTAGTTCTTGGTTTGTGATATAATTCTGGAATAAGTTTTTTAATATAAAATAAAATTAAAAAAATTATAAAAAGATGAACTATTGCTAATGAGAAAAATATTCCAATTATTTGATAAGAAGATGCAATAAAATAAAATACTAATAAAACAAAAATAATTCTTAAAGTTTGGGTGACTAATTCTTTAAAACTTATATATTGGGTTTTTTCAATAGAATAAAACAATTGTGTGTAAAATCCTTCAAGACATAAAACAAAAATATAACCAGATGCAACTATAAAAGGCAAGAATAAATTTGGATTTTTAAATAAATAAAAGGAAATAGGGTATGCTAAGATTATAAGGAGAATTGAGGCACTTAAACTAAGAATTAATTTTATTTTCAATAGATATTGATAATAAAGAGGAATTTTTTTTCTGTTTTTGGAAAGTGATGAGGAAATGTATTTAGTCAAAGTTCTATTAATCCCTAAATCTGCAAATGTGCAAAAAATCATACTTATTGAGAGGACAAGAGAATAAATTCCATAACCCTCTGGCATTAAAAATCTTGCTAAGATTATGGTGAATGCTAATGCTCCAAACCGATTTAAGCTTGATGAAATAAAACTCCAGAAGGAGTTTTTAATAATTCTTTTTTTAAGATTAGTCTCTTCTCTTTTTAATTCTCTTTTATCCATTTAAAAAATAAGAATAATTAATTTTTAAGTATTTGGTAGGGAGAATAATTTTTATTTATAATATTATGTCCTCTTAAACCTAAACTTATCAATATCTTAGTGTATTTTTTTATGCTCGGGTAAACTTAAGCGCCATATCTTAGAAATTATCAGAATATGACATCCTCTCCACAATAAAGTGTGAGTAAAAGTAATTTAGTGATTAACCATAAAATAAAAATTGCTTTTGGGAATTGAAGTTTCTCAATATCTTGTTACATCTTAAAGTTATACCTCTACCCTCTAAACTCGTTACATTTTATGCTATTAGTTTTAATTAAGAATCTTTTATTTCAAAACCTTTAGTTCAACATAAACCTGAGAAATCAATCCCCCAATAAATAAAGATAATTTTCCCCTTAATTTTTTAAAAATAAATTTGCCTGCAATTGTGGGGGTTAGTTCTAATTTAATTATCTTAAATTTTCTTTTTTTATTTATTACATTTATTTCATTAACAAAAACTTTAAAGGTAGTATCTGAAAAATAATGTAAATGATCCATATCATTAAAGGCTCCTTTGTTGTTGTAATATGGGGCTTCTATTCTAATTATTGCATTTGGTTTACAAATCCTATGTAATTCATCTAATGCTTGTTTAGGATTTCTTAAATAGCTCAAAACCTGACTTATAAAAACATAATCATAAGTATTTTTATTAAGGGGGTAAGGAAATTTGTCAAAATTAAAACTCTTGGTTAAATCCTGGCTTTTTTGTATATCTACATTATCCCACCCCTCTTTTATATTGTCCCCACATCCAAAATTTAATTTTTTCATATTAGATTTACCTAAGATATTTTCTTTTTAAGTTTTGTTGGTTTTAAAAATACTTATTGATTATCCTGATTTTATATCACAAATCTACATAAAACTTAAAAAGAGATAAAAATAAGTAGAAAAATGAAGAAATTAAAAGTAAAACTAAATAAATTTATTAAAAAAAACTTTCATTATCAAAGTCAGTTAATCAGATGTTATTTTTGGTATTTTTTAAACAGAGCTGAATTAAAAAGACTCTTAAGGAAGAATTTTAAAAAAGAATTTAAACAACTTCAAGAATCTTCAAAGGTTGCTATTCTTTTTTTAGGGACTCAAACCTATATTAATTTTTTTCCGAACTATTATAAACAAATAAAAAAATATTTTTTGCCGAATACAGAAAAAGATTTTTTTGTTTTTACAGATAAAATAGACTATCCTCCCTTATCAAAAAAAGATGTTTTTGTTGTTCCGATTAAACATAGAAAGTTTCCATTACCTATGCTTTATACTTTTAAATGCATAAATAAAGCAAAAGATAAATTAAAAAAATATGACCACATAATCTGGATTGATGCAGATATGCTTATCAATACTTTAATTCATGAAAAAGAATTTTTTTGCCATTCCAAATCCTTATTTTGTGTGAGGCATCCTAATTTTTTATCAAAAAAAGGAACTTTTGAAAATAATCCTAAATCTTTAGCCTATGTCTGTCCTGAACAAGAATCTTCTATTTATTACCAAGCTTGTCTTTGGGGGGGAAAATCTAAAGAGTTACTTGAATTACTTAAAGAATTAGAAAAAAGAGTGGATATTGACTTGTCAAATAATGTTATTGCAAGAATTTTAGATGAATCTCACATAAATAAATATTTAATAGAGAAAAAACCAGATGTTTATGCCTATGACCCTTCTTATGCATATCCTTATATGAGGCCAATTCCTAAACCTTTTAAGAAAAAGATTTTACATATTGATTTTAAAAAAAGCAAGATATTTAAGTGAGGAGTTTTGTGTAAAAATT
>JAFCDM010000026.1 GCA_017609695.1 Candidatus Pacearchaeota archaeon
GACAACTTTTTACAAGTTGCTTAAAAAAGCAATTTGTATAGAAAAAATATGAAGATTGATCCCTACAAACATAAAGAAAGATATTTGAATTGGAAAAAGAAAACTAAAAAGGAAATTCCAAAAATCAGCAAGCAAAATTCTGATTTAATTAAACAATACCTCAGCGACATGGAAAATGGGATTAATATCTCTTGTGTAAATAAAAAAGGTGCAAGAAGTTACATAAGACTTAATGCACTTAAGACAAGGATGATTTTTCTTATCCAGCAGTTTGAAGCAAAGTTTAACATAGGGAATATAAGGGACATCAAAGAAGAGCAATTGTTTAGTTTTTTCGCAGATATGAGAAATGGCAAAATTAGAAGAAAAGACAAAAAGAAGTATAAATCTGTTCAAGATTATGTTAAAATCTTTAAAGCATTTTGGCATTGGCATCAAAAAGCAAGTAAAAAACAAGGTAGAGAAATTCTTGATATTACAGCAGATTTAGACACTTCTGGAACAAAACCAGAATGGGTTTATTTAAATGAGAAACAGATTAAGGAATTATACAATAAAGCTAAATATGAATATCGGGTTTTGATTATGTTTCTTTTTGATAGTGGGATAAGAAGTCCTACAGAATTAATTAATGTTAAGGTTTCTGATTTATACAGCAATTGCAAGGAGTTGCATATTCGAGAAGAAATAAGCAAGACTTTTGGAAGGAAAATTAAACTTATGCTATGTTCTGAACTTCTCAGAGAATATATTAAACAAAGAGAACTTAAACCAGAAGATTATTTATTTCCAATTAATCCTTATGTTGTTAATAGATATTTAAAAAGATTTGCTGGGCAGGTTTTTGGTAATAAGAAAAGTTTAGCAGGACAAAAATATTCAGAATTAACTTTATATGATTTTAGACATATTTCTTGTTGTTATTGGTTGCCTAGATATAAATCTGAATCAGCATTAAAATATCGTTTTGGTTGGAAGAAAAGTGATAAGATCCATTATTATTCTGAGATGTTAGGAATGAAAGATACAATTTCAGAAGAGGATTTATTGATTGATATTACAAAAACAGAACTTGAAAAAAGATTAACTAAAACAGAGCAGGAAAATGAGTTAAGAAAAGATGAGTTTAAAAGAATGAAAAAAGAAGTTGAAGAGGTTAGAGAAGTCATAGGAGATATAAATGCTAAGTTAAGGAAACTTGAATTAAAGGAAATTTAAGTTAAAAACAGGTGTATCACTATCTTATATTATAAAATAATATATATCACCTCCCCCGCAAAAACCCGAAAATCCCGCATAATTTAGGTGTATTACTATTATAATATTATTATAAATAATATGATCATACTCCTCCCGCAAAACCCGAGATTTTGCACACATTGGTTATAATAATGGGAAAATAAGTAAAATAAATCCCCCCATGTAAATGTAAAACCATTATAGACGAGAGAAATCTGCAAAAATAAGGGTTTGAAAAACGGACGTTTTTATAATAAATTCATGAATAGAAAGGTTTATATACCACCATATATTACCATATATCAAGGTAATATAAGATGACAAAGATACAAATAGACCTATCAGAGAAAGAAGATAAAATCGTAGAGATTTTTAAATTAGTAAATAATTTTAAAACCAAAGAAGAAGCTATCAAAAAAATGATACTTAAGTTTAATGTTAATGTTGCTGTAAATCTTCGAGAGAAGGATTACAAACAAGCAATTAAATTCACGGAGGATAAAAAATGAATTGGTGGCTAATCGGAGGACTTATAGTTGGTGCTGTTGTAGTCATTACTCTTATTCGCTGGATAATTAAAACATACAACTTCCTTTTCTATAATGGAGTTAAAGTTAATGAAAGATGGGCTCACATCGAAGTTGCTTTGAAAAGAAAGTATGATACTATTCCAGCTTTAGCGGAGAGTGTTAAAGGTTATGTCAAGCATGAATCTGGAACTCTTAAAGAAGTTACAAGTTTAAGATCTCAATGGGGCAAAGCCAAAGAAGTTAATGACAAAGTTGGTTTAGCAAATGCTCTTGAAGGAGTTCTTGGAAAACTTATGGTTGTAATGGAAAAATATCCACAACTCAAGGCAGATAGAAATTTTAAAGATTACCAAAGCGAAATCAAGAGAGTTGAAAGAGATATTAAACACGAAAGAAAAGAATACAACCGAAGAGTAAGCAAATACAATAGAAGAATTGGTTACTTCCCTAACAATGTTATAGCATTAGTATTTGGATTCAAACCAAGAGAGTTCTTCTCTGTGGAAGCATAAAATGGTTCATTACTTTATTGAATTCCGATTTCAAGGGAAAGCAAAGCATAGAATGAAACAGCTTATCTATGAAGTTGATAAGAGATTCAGATTAGGTTATACAAAAAGAAAGAGGCCTATTCCCCATATCACCATTATTGCTCCATTCTATACTAAAAACCAAAAGCAACTTGTTAGGGATTTTAATAATGCCTGTTCTAAATATTCCTTAATTAAATTTAAGATTAAAGGCTATGGACACTTTGATAATTCAAGAATTGTTTACATTAACATAGAACCGAGCAGGGAAATGAAGGAATTTAGAAAAGAATTGATTCGGAAAATTGGAAAATATACTAAATTAAAAGACTATGATAACAGCAAGACATATTCTGCTCATTCAACAATTGCTATGAAACTTCCTCCTGCGAAATTTGAAAAAATTAAAAGATATATCAAGAAAAAGAAAGAACCTTCTACAAATTATTCTATGGTTAGAGCTACATTAATTAAAGGAAATAAAATACTTTATGAATATGATTTCTTATTAAGAAAACTATTGAATAGAAGACAAGCAAAAAGTAAAAAAATTTATTCCCGAACATTAAAAAAATTAAGAACTCCTTCACAAAAGACGATAACAAAAGAACTTGGATTATTTTCTAAATTAAAGAGGTTATTTCTAAGATGACAAGAATTAGAAAGAAAGGTGTGGCTCTTGTAGATACTCCTAAGGGTATTCTTGTTGTTGCTGGAAGAAGAAAAATATTTGCCCTACCTGGTGGTGGAGCGGATAAGAGAGAAAGTAGAAAACATGCAACAATGAGAGAATTAAGAGAAGAAACAGGATTATGGAGTAAAAAAAGAACTTATTTATTTAGTTATCATGGTGGAAAATGGCACACTAAAAAAGGGAGTGTAAGAAACTATGCTAAAGTTTTTTTGATAAAAGCTTATGGTCATGCAAGACCCAGACATGAAATAAAATATATTGCTTATTGGAAACCTGGATGTAAACTAAGAATTTCTAGAAGGACTAAGTGGGTTATTGATAAATATTTAGAGATAGTAAATTCTAAATAGGGAGTTTTTATTAGTTTGTTATGGAAGAGATTAAAGAAATATTTAGAAAAATAAGAGATCTTAGTTTAGAAAGTAAAGATTTAACCAATCTAATTTCTTTTTTATTAAATAAAGCAAAACATGAAAAAACCCCTTTAAAAACTTTGTTGGAAAATTCTATTGAATGGCTAAAAGTGATAGCTTTTCTTTTAAAAAAATATGAAGATAATAAATTTGGGATAAGTGGTGATGATTGGAGAAAAGACCAAATAGAATTTGAAAGGTTGAAGAGAATAATAGATGAAATGGATATTTATTCTATATTAAAATATAAAACTTGGGCATTGGGTGGAAATTGTTTTTTTAAAGTAGTAGATAAGATAGAATTTTTAGAATTTTTATATGAAAAATTAGAGGATATATTAACAAAAATAAGTCCTGAAATTAAGCAAGAAGTATGGGAAGAAGAACGTAAAGAAAAAAATCGGGGATTGGATAAATTACTTCCAAAAGAAAGAGATATGCTTCTCAAAATATATATTGGTCAAAATATTAACGAAGGAATTCTCCGCAAGTTTAAGGAGAAATTATTCTTGAGTAAGGATGAAGAGAAAATTGTATGCTCTTTGATTTCAAAAGGATTTATCAAAGAAATTTATCCATACTCAATAAAGTCTATTAAAACATTAATAACTCTTATGAAAGGTTCTTCAATATCAAGAAGATTAATTGGAGAAAAATTAAAGGAAGGGGATAAAATTTTAGAAGAGTTAAAAGATATTCCTAAAAAAGTAATGGGTTTTTTATTGTTAAATACAGATTCACTTATTTTTAATTTAAAGGGTAATGAAGAAGTAATTCTCGAATGGGAGGAATTTTTGTTAAATAATCAAAAAGTTTCAGAATTTCTAATAAAACTTTGTAAAACTTTAGAAAAATATGGACTGGCAGTATCCACAAATAATTATGTTTCTTCTAAGGGCGGGAGAATTGACCCGAAAGACTATGTTATTCCTATGGAAGTTAAAAATTATTTAGTTAATCATCTGCATCTTTGTCCGTTAAATAGTTCAGAGATTAATGAAGTAACTCTTCTTTATACCCTTTATCAAATTAAAGACGAGATCTTAACTATAAATGATGATGAAAGAAGAAGAAATAGTTATTGGAATTTGCTTCAAGGACTTCCATTTGATGAATCTTCAATACAAAACTTAATAGAAGAATTTGAAAAAGAAAAAATTACTACAAAATATTATAAAATTAATGAGGAAAAATTTTTATTTTTGATATTGAACAAAAAGAAGTTTGAGGATAAATTGAGTCAATTAGTTGATCAATTAGTTTTAGGAATTTCAAAAGAGTTAGAAAGAAGAAAAGACCTTATTAAAACTAAAGATATTTTAGAATTACATTCAGAGTTATTTGCTTTAATAGGAAATTTTGAAACAAAAATTAGAAAATATATTCTTGATGAAATGAAATTAGAATTTTCAAAAAATGAGGGTTGTTGGGAAGACCGTCTTAAGGAAATCGAGCTTTTTGATAAATTAGAGTCTAGAAAAAATCAAGATATTGAAAATGGAATGATCCCAGAAGAAGAAATAATTTATTATGCAGATATCTTGGATTATAAGGAGATAATTATTAAAAATTGGTCAATTTTTTCAGATAGAATGCTAGATAAAAGAATCACTCTTGATATCTTAAAACACGGATTAAATGAAGTAAATAGAATGAGAAGAAAAGTTATGCACCTTCGGGAAATTAGGAAAGGGGAATCTGATACTCTTAAATTTTTTATTCTTCCAAAATTAGAAAAAATTTTTGGAAATTAATATAAGATAAAAAAGAAATAAAGTTTAAAATGGATAAGAAAGAAAAAAATAAATTTAAAGAACCTTGGAAAAAATTTATTGAATGGTATAAAGAAGATCCTGAAGAAAGGGAAAAAGAAAAAGAATTTGATAAATTTCTAGAAGAAGTAGAAAAAAGAGCAGCAAAGATTCCTGCAGCACAAAAAGCTGAAACTCATGAAGCTCGAGCTCAAGTAATGCTAATGTTTGAAAATGCTTATACTCAAAGAAAGATTACTGAAGCAAATCAGACTATGGGAAGGGCTACGATTATTTTAGCTATAGCAACAATAGCCCTTGTTATAACCTCTGCTTACGGAGCTCAAGGATTAGAGAAAGCATTTAATGAAACTACACAAGTCTTTATTGTTTTATTTTTTATTGGAATTATTTTGTGGGCATTAGGTATTTTAGGAAAAATAACTAAATTCTTATTTAAATTAATTTGGAGAAGAAGATGAATGACGATATATATTTTAATGAGAATCAAAGAAATTATGCTAAAGAGATTGGTTCTTATTCAGATGAACAAATTAGAAAAATTGAAAGAGTTTGTAATGCATTAAAAAGAAGATTTAATGCAGAAGCTTCAAAAGAAGCACACCAAAAGTTTAGAATACTTTTTCAAAGGGCTGCAAAAGAATGGTTACCTTTTATAATCTATTGTTTAACCTTTGCTCCAGTGGCAGGTGCAGCCATATGGAAAATAGTAAGCTTAGAAGGATGGCAATTTGTTGTTGCTTGGATTTTTTTAATAATATTAATGGCCCTTCCTGCTATATTTATGCCATTATTTAGAAAGCATAAGTTAAACTCTTCTATAACTTAAATTTTCTTTTCCTTGATAACAATAATCTTTAAAATACTAAGATTTCATATTACAGGATGGTAGATGTACATCCACAAATTTATAATATAATATTAAAATGTTATTATCATCTTAATGGTGCTTCTTATGAATATTTTTTGGAAATACTAAGAATCTTTCCTTTGTCTAAAAAATTTGATTTAGAGAAAGCTAAAGAAGAATACAGGAAGAAAATAGCAAAGGAAACAAGAGATGACCCAGAAGCACTTAAAGAGTTTGAATCTTCTGTGTGGAGCTTAAAAGAGCATTGGGGGAAAATTTATGAAAGCTTATTAAATTACTTGAAAAGTTTGCCAAAAGAAGATATTTTTAGAATACTTTCTGATTTATTGGGAGATTCAAGATTAAATCAATTAGAGCATGATTTTTGGAATTATCATGGAGATTATGTTAAAGATTGGCCAAAACAATTAGAACATTCCTTAAAAATTTGTGGGATAACTTATGATAAGGAAAAAAGAGAGTTCATAACTGAAGATAAAAAATTTGATATACAAAAAGCAATATCTACTCCTGATTTAATACAAATAGAATTTAAAAATATATTTTATAGAGAATTAAAAGAAGAGATAAATAAATGCTATAAGCTGGGAGCATTTACAGCAACTTTTATTTTATCAAGAAAATTAATTGAAAACTTGTTGATTGACGTATTAAGATTAAAATTCCCAGTCAATAAGGGAAATTTAGAAATATACTACAGAACAGATAAAAAGAGATTTAATGACTTTGCAGTCTTGCTTGAGAATTTAGAAAATAAAAAAAATGAATTTGGGATAGATAAAGAGAACATTGAAGAATTTCTTAAGTTAGTTAAACCATTTAGACCATCAGCAAATTCAAATGCACATTCTTTAATAATTCGTGGAAAAAAGGAAGAGATAGATTTTTATCAAATAGAGAGGATGGCAGGATTGCTTATTCGTTTAAAACAAAACATAAGTTCTGCACCACCTAATAACAGCCAAGTTTTAAAATCCCCCTTGTAGTGTCCGCTATTAATGTTACCTCGCTGTTTATTCTTAACCATTTTTAATTTAAGTATTTTTAGTTTTTCTAGATTTCTCAAGAAAGGCTTGATAAGGAGTTCTTAGCTTG
>JAFCDM010000027.1 GCA_017609695.1 Candidatus Pacearchaeota archaeon
AATATCCTGATGACACAAGGAAACTCGATTATAACTAACTCCAAAACTAAAGCTATTTCTTAAACTTAAATTACTTTTTTCTAAAATAATCTCTAAAAACTCTTGGAAATCAACATGCATTTCTTCTAAATCACAATCTAGTGTTAAATCAATATTAATTCCTTTAGTAAACCTTGTTATTCTCTCAAAATCATATCCCAAATAAGGAATTTTATTTATTCCTCTCAAAATTGAAGCCCTATATTTTTTTTAAGTCTCTTTAATTTCTCATCATATTCTTTTTGTGAACTAAACCCTTGAGAATAAATATTAACCATATATGGTGGAATTTTTAATTTTGCAGCAATCTTTTTTTTAGAAACTCCTTTATAAAATAATTCCTTAGAACAAGTTATTCTCTCTCTTACTTCATCTTCAGATAATCTCTTTCTACCCATAAAAATCCAAAAATAGAATTTGTTTATAAAGATTTATATAATGAAATACAGATTTATTTTTCAGAAACAAATAAATTACAATGGCAATGCTTTTGTAATTCAATTTCTCCCCTATGAAATACACAAGGGCATATAATTTCTTTATCTTTATCTTTATTTCCTGTCACAACCCTACATGGACAATAAATTGCTCCATGTTTTTCTTTATTTCTTAAAAGCCCATTAATTACTCCTTCAACAATCTTAGAATTTGGATTAAGTTTTATCCCAACTTTTTTTGCATATTCCTTAAAATTAATTTTTAATCCCTCTTTAGTTTCCATAAACTAACTCCCCTCATTCTCCATTCTCTTTAAAAATCCTTGAATAAATTTCTTATTCTTTTCCTGGTCCATAATCCTTCTAACCTCATAAATCTCAGAACCTTTAATTTGTTTTTTCTGTGCTTTAATCTCTGAAATTCCCCTTTCATAAGTTTCTTTAGTTATCAAAATATCTTCCCTAGAAGAATCTGCAAGTCTTTTAGCAGGCCCCATTAAATTCCCTAAAGCAGTAAACTTTAATTTTTTATTCTCAATCTTACTTATAATATTTCCAGAATTTACACCAATACCAAACTCTATTTTATCCTTAAACTTCTTATTATACTCCTTTAAAGCAGACCTAATCTTTTCAGCAGATTTAACAGCCTGAACTTCATTCTTAAACGAACGAGTCATAAGTGGACTAAATACAAGAAAAATATAATCTCCTCTTTCATAAACTGCTCCCTTCTTTTCATAAACATGTTCTATTGCATTTTCCAACCCTGCTTTAGCAGTCTTAGTTATTTTATTTTTAATTTTCAATGCCACAACCGTAGCTCTATTTTTATCCCCCCTTAAAACCAAAACAGGTTCTGCTTTATGATGTCCAGAACTTTTGACTTCTTTTTTATCTGGTTTTTTTAAATCAACCTTTTTCCCCTCTTCTTTTATAATTTTTCCATGTTCCTCTAATTTAGCAATCTTAGGTTTCCTATGAAATAAATTCTTAAAAGGAAATGTGATTGATTTCTTTTTAAAAACATTCCTATATGTAAATAAAACTCCTGCTCCTAAAATAATTATAAAAAAAATCCAAATAATCGGAGTTTTTAAAATAACAAGTCCACTTTCAATAGCCTTAACATTAACTGCATTTCCAGTTAAACTAACACTTGATTGACTAATCTCATTTTCCCCATCGCTAACCCAAACATCATATTGCCCCTCATAACCTTCTAATCTAAATTCAACATCCTCTCCCAAATCCAAATTAACTTTTTTTATAAAAGATTCTTCCCCTAAATTTATTTGGATATTCTTTTTATAAGGGATATTCCCAATATTTGTCACAATTAATGTTTGATTTAATATCTTAAAAGAAATAATTGCTTTCTCATTTACATAAAACTTTTTTGTATCAATCATCTCCCCCCCTGAAACTTCAATTTCATAATATCCAGAAGTTAAATTTGTAGGGATTTCATATTCTACTGTTTCATCAGAAGGAATTATTTTTTCAAAAAGTCTTATCAACTTTTCATTTTGTATTATAACTGCTGTATCTTCTTCTAAAACATAACCTGCTTGATCAATTAAAGTTGGTTTAAAACTAAGTGTTTGCCCAGGATCTAAATCAGAATTTCCTAAAGCAATAGTTATTTCTGTTAATATCTGTAAAATTTTTAAATTAGCCATAGCAAATCCCTCACTAGTTTTTCTTCCAAAGGAATCTTCTTCATAAACATAAACATCAATCCTATAACTTCCAGCAGGAGTATTTTCTGTTAAACTAAAAGGAACTGAAAAGCCACCATCAACAATAGTCCCAAAAAACATCCCGTTATCAACTTCAATTTGTTCTTCATCTTCTTCCTCTATCTCATTAGATTCTTCAAAATCTTGAGAATCAACTTCTCCATCATTGATTATAGTGTCAACACTAAGATAAACTACCTTCTCTACTGTTTTCTCTACTGTTTCATTTTCTTCTTCAACATCTTCCAAAGTTTCATATTTAACCCTAATTTTTTGAAAAACAATTGCCTCTCTTTTTTCAGCCTCCATTGAACTAACTTCTTCTTTACTTATTTTAACAGACTGAATATCATCTTCACTATCTATATTTCCATAAATATACTCTACAGCTTCATAAACATAAAAATAATCTTCCTCTTTTAATTTATCTTTTGCAATTGTTAACGCCTCTTTTTTCCATCCTTCTTCTTCTAAACTTTCTGCAACTTTTTGGTCTGCTAATTCCAATAAAGGAATATCAATCTCAACTTCCCCATCAATCCCCTCTCCACTTAATCGTTCAACCCGTCCTAAAATAATTATTTCTTCCCCAGGTTTTACAACAAAAGAATCTGTATTTAATTCTAGATTTAATTTTTTAGAAATCTGAAAACTTCTGCTAGTATATGATTGCCCAGAATATCCCACTAAAAAATTACAAGAACCGCCCTCTAAATCTGGCATGTTAATAAAATTCAAAGGCAATTTAAAATCAAAAGTAGAAGTTGGAGAACTATCATAAGAAACAAGATAAGAATCTTCGCAAACTAATTCTATTTTTATAGGTTGTCCATCTTCTAAAGGGGAAATGTCTAATGTTATATCCATAATATCCCCAAGATTATAATCTGCCTCTGGTTGCTGAGAAAAATAAACTCCTGCAGAAACATTTACAATTAAAAAAATAGATAAAACTAACCCTAAAATAAAACTTCTTTTTTCCATAATAGTTTTAACAGAACAGCATATTTAAAGTTTTTTAGTGTTGATTATATCCTAAAAATCTCTGTTCATTAATTCAAGAACAAAAATCCCAAACCTTTAAATACCATTAAAAAACTAAGGTTTTATGGAAATAAATACAAATAAAGAAAATCTAGAAAATGCTTTAACTTCTTTAAAAGATAAGGCAGAAACTACTGAAACACCAAAAATTTCAAAAGAAGAAGAAATTGGATTTCACAAAGGAGCACTTAATACTTTGTTAGCAGAGAGAAATGAAGTTTTCAAGATGATTGCTAATGTTGAAGCAATAATGCAAGCACATATTAAAAGGCTTCAAGAACTTGGTGTAAAAATAGATATCCAAAAACCAGAAGAAGTTAAGAAATAAATTAATTTAATATTTTTTTAATTTTTATTTTAATTCAATTGCATATTTTTAGATAATCCAAATATTAAGACTTACAACTTAATACAAACTAATTTGCCTGGACTATATTCTTCAGAAAGAAAACCTTTTCTTTCAATCTGTTTATATCCTTGTTCATTTACTTGAATCCTAACTTCTTTGCCTGGAGGAAAATCAGTTAATTCAATACTTTTTCCACCTTTATTTTCATCATAACAAAAAACAACTGATTTCTTTAAATCTACGCCAGATGTTGCTTCTTTCAATCTTTCAACAAGACATCCGCTTCTCAAAGTTCTTAAATCTCCCTCTCCCCCATCAAGATAAAGGAAATAATCTCCATCATTAAATTGTGCATCCATAATAATAAAAAATTTAATGGGTTTAAAAACATATAAATAAATTAAAACAATAATTAAGTAAGTTTTATATATACAAAATAAGTAATTTAATTATGGAAAATTTATCACAAGACAATCAAGATTTAATAAAGAAATTTGGAGCAGAACCAATAGATAAACTTAGTAATACTCCTGATTTTTATAGTTTTAAAACAGGGGTGGTTGTTTCACATAGGGATTTTGATAAGTTTTTTAAAGCAATAAAAAACAAAGAAAAATGTGCAATTTTATCAGGAGTTAATGCATCAGGAACATTGCACTTGGGACATAAACCTGTTTTTGATACAAATTTATTTTTTCAAAAAAAATATAATATCCCTGTATTCATCCCAATTTCAGATGATGAATCTTATGTTGCTGGAAAAGTTAAAGACCAAAAACAAGCATTAGAAAATTCTTTAAAATTAGCAAAACAATTATTAGCATATGGTTTTGACCCTAAAAAAACATATTTTATAATTGACCAGATATACACAAATATTTACAATCTAGCAATTAAACTATCTAAAAAAGTAAATTATTCTGAAATAAAAGCAACTTATGGATATAAACCAGAAGAAAACATTGGATTGCATTTTTACCCTGCAGTTCAATCAGCACATATTTTATTTCCACAAGAAAAATTCAATATCCCCAATGTCTTAGTTCCAATTGGGCCTGATGAAGATGCACATATAAGAATTTCAAGGGACATTGCATCAAGAGCAGGCTATAAAAAACCAGCAATTTTACATTCTAAATTTTTACCAGGAATAGATGGGAAGAAAATGTCAAAATCAAAAAACAATGCTATTTTTTTAAGTGATGATGAAAAAACAATAAGAAAAAAAATAAGCAAAGCTTTTTCAGGAGGACAACCAAGTATAGAAGAACATAAAAAACTCGGAGGAAATCCAAAAATAGATGTTTCCTGTATTTACTTAAAAAATCTTTTTTTACCTAAAGAAAAATATCAAGAAATAGAATCTAAATATAAAAAAGGAGAACTCTTAAGCAAAGATGTAAAACAAATGTTTGCAGATAAAGCAGTTGAATTCATAAAACAATTCCAAAATAATCTAAAAAAAATAAGTGAAAAAACAGTTAATAATTGTATTTTAAAGAATGATTAATCTTTAAATTTTTCATAAAAATATCTAACATTTTTTTCCCAGTTTTTATTTAATCCTCTAGGATCATTTTCAGCACCAATTGGACAATATCTTTCTGCAAGAAAAGAAATAAAATCCTCCTCTTCTCCACTTGATTCATATCTTTCTAAATTCTTTTTTATTGTCCAAGCACACCAACTACATTGTTTTTCAAAAATATTTTTATAAGTTCTAAATCTTCCATTTTCTATTATTCCATTATCACTTTCATAAGCAAGAGTTGGTATAATCCCAAATTCTAAACCATTTACCCCATTTTCAGCCTTTCTAATAGCTTTCAATAAATCTACATCTACTCCTACTCTTTCAGCAGTATAACCAATAATATAATCTTCATCACAACCCTTTTTTTTACATCCTTCAAAACCCAAATAAAATAACCCACTTAAAGCTCCAGCTAAATAAACCCCAGATGTTTTAAGAACATCTCTTCTTGACATATTTTTTTTATCCATAATTATCATTTTATCATAAAAAAATAGAACTTTATTGAAAAAAACTACATTTAAAAAGCTTTAATGGCATTCAAGAATATTCCACTACCAAAATATGCAAATATTACACCTCAAGTAAAAGAATTTGGATACGGTCCTAATCTCGATACTGATCTTAGTTGGGACCTGTTAGAACACAAAACTCCAGAAGAATTATGCGAAGAACACACATACACATTAAGGGATAATTCTAAAAAAACTTTCCTTCACAAAATTTTTAGAAAAAGAACTCCTAATATAACCATAAAAGGCAGACTTATGAAAGTAGTAAGCTGTATGGAAGCACCAAGAGTCCTAGTAAATATAGATGATGGCATTGATATAAACAGGATTTGTGGAAGATTATATGGAAGCCCAAATAATCTCGGAGTAACTCTCGACAACGTACTAAAAATAAATTGATTTACTTCTCAATCGTTCCATCCCAAGCATAAGGCAACAAATCTTTTAACTTAACTTTCTTAGAACCAGAAACTATAACATTACAATTCCAATTTTTTTTACTCAATTGATGAATCATTTCCCTACACTTTCCACAAGGAGGAATCACCCCATATCTCTTTTTCTTCTCGTCATAAAAAACCGCGACAATAGTTCTAATCTCTTTCTCACCATTAGAAATCATAGAACCTACTGCCTGATATTCAGCACAAGAACCAATCCCACAATAAAAACCCACACAAACTCCACGAAAAACTTTTCCCCCCAATGTCATCAAAGCACAACCAGTATCACCAGTATCAATAAGATTAACAGGCCTGATTTAACAATTATATCTTTTGCCTTCTCAATAAGCTCTTTATCTTGGTTAGTAAGTTTCATTCAACACCTCCAAATAAAAAGACTAATTACCTATTTAAACTTTCTCAAAAAAATTAAGTTCTAAACCAGAAAATCTGTTTCTAACTTGAACAAATTACATTCATTTTTGAATATTCATTTAATTTACAAAGCTTTTTTAAACATCATTTATTTATTATATTTATGGAAAAAAGATTGAAAAGCAATACAGAACTTGGAAAAGAACTTGATTTATATCTAGTTAGTGAAATAGTCGGACCAAATAGTCGGACCAGGTTTACCTTTATTGACTCCAAAAGGAACAACAATTAAAAGAGAAATTGAAAGATTTATTACAGATGAAGAATTAAAAAGAGGATATCAAATTACTTCAACCCCAATTATCGCTAAATCAGATTTATATAAAATTTCAGGGCATTGGCAACATTATAAAGATGATATGTTTACCCTAAAAGTAGGGAATCAAGACTTTGCATTAAGGCCAATGACTTGCCCTTTTCAGTTTATAATTTATAAAAATAAACCAAGAAGTTATAAAGAACTTCCAATAAAATATGCAGAAATTTCAACCTTGTTTAGAAAAGAACAATCTGGAGAGTTAAGAGGATTAACAAGAGTTTGGCAAATGACATTATCTGATGCTCATATTATCTGCACACCTGAACAATTAGGAAAAGAATTCAAAAAAGTCCTAGATTTTTTAAAGTATGTTATGGGAAAAATTGGAGTTAAAGATATCTGGTATAGGTTTTCAAAAGGAGATATAAAAAACACAAAAAAATACATTAACAACCCTCGGGCTTGGAAAGACTCAGAAGCATCAATGAAAAAAATCTTAGATGAATTAAAATTAAAATATACTGAAAAAAAAGATGAAGCTGCTTTTTATGGTCCAAAATTAGACCTTCAGTATAAAGATGTATTTGGAAAAGAAGACACCTTACTTACTATTCAAATTGATTTTGCATTACCAGAAAGATATAAAATGACTTACAAAGGAGAAAACAATAAACAACAAACCCCAATGATTATCCACCATTCTATTGCTAGCACTACAGAAAGAATGATTTCATATTTATTAGAAAAAACTCAAGGACATCTCCCATTATGGCTTTCTCCAATACAAGCAAGGATTATTAATTTCACAGATAGGAATAATAAATCTTGTAAAAAATTAAAAAAAGAATTACAAGAACAAAATATTAGAGTAGATATTGATTTATCCTCAGAACCAATTTCAGGAAAAATAAAACAAGCAGAAATAGAAAAGATTCCATTAATCATAGTTATAGGGGATAAAGAAGAAAAATCAAATTCAGTTGCAGTAAGAAGAAACAGCAAAGTTAAAACAATAAAAAAACAAGTTTTTATTAAAGAAATTAAAAAAGAAATTGAAGAAAGAAAGTAATCCTGAGTCTAAAAGTTAATTCTTTAACCAGAATATTCAAATAATTTTTTTAAAGGTATGATAATATTTATTGCTTTTCAAAATAAAATTTTCAATAGGTAACACAAAAAAAGATGTTGCAATAATGTAGTTAAAAGATTATCTTAAAATTAGTGCAATTAGTTTAAGGACACCATATTAACAGAATATTGGGATTAAGGTTAATTACTAGAAATAAAATCCCAAAAACTAATAGGTCAATTTTAAGTTTAACAAAAAAAGGCTAAAAAGTTTTAAAGATTTTTGAGAAGGCGATTTAAAATAAAAAAAATTAAGATTTAGCCATAACCGCTTCTTTTCCGTCTTTAGTAATTGTTTCTGCTAACCTATCAATTCCATCATACATCCTTTTTCTATAATTTCTAGCTTTTTTACTTCTCACAGGTTCGGCTTTTATTCCAGTAGAACCCCAATTCTCCTTTCCATATTTAACTCCAATTATGTTTGAGTCATCTCTCCAATCTGTAACACCTGCAAATCCAGGTGTTTGTCTATTATGCCCTGAAACATCCCCACCACCACCAATTAAAACTCCAAACTTAGTTTTTATTCTTCCCCCACTTAATTTATCAAAGGTTTGTTGGGCCATTCTTTTTGTTCTACCTGATACTACCCAATCATCTAAAACCAATACAGTAGGTCTCTTTTTATGTTCTAACATTTCATTTACTAATGGTTGCATATGTTGTTCAGTTACCTCTTGTGTATTGCTCTTACTAAACCTTCTAAATCTCATTGTTCCATCTGTGGTTGGAAATCTTCCATATAATCTATTATGCAATCTAAACACAGCAAGACCTAATAATCTTGCGCCCCTATCACTAGCTATAACATAATCTGGTTGTGTTTGATGTATGTATTCAACAATCGGTAAAGCAAATTCTCCTATATTATCAGCAGTAATTGAAGCAGTATCTCCAAGAGTTAAGTTAATCCCTAATGGTGAAGTTTGAATTTTAATAAACTTTTTACTGGATAGGACTAGAGGATTATAGTTTTTAAAGAAATTTCTCTCTTTCGTTTTTTTTAAAATATTTTTATTCTCAGGGTTGTAATTCTTATAAATTTTTTCTTGGAGGGTTAAGTTATCATTTTTAATCGAATAACCAAATAGAACTCCAACAGAACCACTTAAATTTCCTAATCCATCACATAATCCTTTTTTCTTTTTTCCTAACCCAGGCCTATCTTCTTCTCTTTCTCTACCTAAATCTATCCCTAAATCCCTATACTTTTGTTTTAATCTTTCATCTTCATCAAATAAATTACCATTAGATATTATAGAATAATCTGGCAAATCTTTCTTTGATTTTTTGTTTTTACCAAACCCAAATAAGTTTTTATTTTCTCTTCCAAAGAAATCTTTTAACTCACTCATTTTAAGGGGCTCCTCTAATATTATACAAGCCTTTGCTTAATAAATAATTTACTACTTCAGTTATTGAATCACATGGTTTAATCAAATTTCTATCTATATCTAAAGAGATATCAATTTCCCCTCTTTGTACTTTTGAAAGGACTTCAGCAGCTCCCCCAGAATTTTGTAAACAAACAACAGGTTTTCTTAAGTATAATCCTTTTAATGCTTCATCAATTGTTCCACTAGCTCCATTTACTAAGACTAATAAATCAGCAACAGCACCAACATAAGACCTCCTCTCTTTCATGTTAGCTCCAACTTTTTCAACTCTTAACACTCCTCTCTTCGTTCTTTCTGCTAATCTAAAATACTCTTTTAGTGGTTCAAATTTCATATCAGGAAATAAAACAAAGAATTTATCATCAACTCCATGTTCTAAACAATAATCAACTATTCCTTTATATACATCAATCCCAACTCCAGAAACTCCTCCAGTAAATAAACTTCCATTTTTATTTACAATGTCTCTAAGTTCATATCCTAATCTATAAGCATCATCACCATCATAATCTGGCAAAGGTGATGTAGCTCCAATTATTCCAATTATAGGAGATTCATGTTTTCTTGTTATTTCTTTAAGTTTCATCTTTGAACAACCTTCTCAAGTCTTTTTATAACTTCTTTTGATGGAATGTTTCCAACATTTTTGTCATCATCAAATCTTGATACTATATTATCCTTATTATTGTAGGGGGCATATTTTTTAGGAGAAGTTGGACCATACAATCCTACTACTTTTGTTCCAACAGCATCTGCTAAATGTAAAACTCCTGTATCTGGACTTACAACAACACTAGATTTTGAAGCCAAACAAGCAAAGTTTTCTAAATCAAAAGCATAACCCCTTCTCAGTACAGTATTCAATACTCTTCCTTCATTGGCTTGAATACTTAAAGCCTTATCAAAGGACCCCTTATCTCCAACAAGAACTACATTAAGTCCATTATCTAAACACCAAGACGCAATTTCACTATATCCTCTTTCATTCCAAACTTTTCTACCTAAACTTGCTCCAAGATTCAAAACAGCATATGGTTTACCACTATTTAATTCCCAACCAGAACTTAAAGTTGCATTTCTTTCAGTATCAATATCTAAATCAAAACTCATAATTTTTGGGATTCTTAAATAATCAACAAAACCCAAAAATCTATCAACCATATGTGAACCATTTTGACTTATTCCTGCATTTCTTAAATCTTCTTCACAAATTTGATTATCACAATTTATTCCATCAATAGTAAACCCTTTAGGAATTAATGCTAAATCAAAACTTTCTCCTTTTAAATACTTTTCATAAATTAATTTTTCTAATCTATACTTTTCTTTTGTATCTCCTCTTACAGAGGCCTGCCATCTATCTCTAGCTAAAGAGTCTTGTGAAGGTTTTGGTAGGTATCTATTTGTAGTTCTTAGAAAGCCAACTAAATCCAAAACATTTTGTTTATCCTCTGGTATAGGAACATAAATTTGTGTATTTGGATAAGCGTCCCTTAAGGAATGTAAAAGAGGTAATGAAAACATGATATCTCCAATTCCTCTTGGTGGAGCATACAATATCCTTTTAACTTCCCTACTCTTCATTTTTCTGCTTCCTCCAAAATCTTAATATTTAATTCAACTATTGTTTTAGGTTTAAGTTCCTCTTTAAGTAATTTAGGTATGACTATAATAAAATTCTTTCCCTGACTTGCTATCTTCTTTCTTATTGTATATTCTTTATTTTTCATCATAACAAAATTATAATTTTCTTATAATCACAAGTGAATAATCTATTTATAAACCTTCCTATTATAATTACTTTAGAATGACACTATGCCCTAATATCGACTCAAAACAACAACTTCCTTCTTATCAATACTCACCCTTATTCATCATATCTAAAACTTCTGCTTTTAAACTAATCATCATTTGTTTAAATTCTTCTCTCATTTGTTCTTGCTCTTTTTTATGCTTTCTAATTTAAGGGTCTAAAGTTTGTTGATATTTTTTTGTTCTCTATAAAAGATTATCTTATTCCAATAAATAAATTACCAATACCCTTAAAAACCAATTGTTTCTTTTTAAAGAATGACATTCCAACAACTAATCTCAACAATTGAATCTTCTGCAGTTTTTAAAAAACTAATAAATGAAAATCCAAACATAGAGCTTGTTGCAGGATTTTTTATTTTAGATTTTATAAGTAATGATGAAAAAAAAAGTTTAGATTATAAAATCCCAAATACAGATAAAATTTTTACATTTGAATTAGACAAAAATAACGAAGTCACAATGAAACAAGATAAATTAATTGATGAACCAAATTTCCCAAAGCTTGAAAAAATCCAGCCTAATACAAATATTGAAGTAGATGAATTAAGGTCAATTGCAGAAAAACAAGCTCTTGAAAATAATATCAAAGCAAAATTTCATAAAATAATAGCAGTTCTTCAAATATATAAAAATCAACAGGTTTGGAATCTTACTTGCATGTTAGAAGGATTAATCATCTTAAATATACTAATAAATTGTAACACTGAAGAGGTTGTAAAGTTCGATAGAAAAAGCATGACTGATTTTATAAAAAAGGTTTGAAATACAAAGATTTTTTAAACAAGATATTCTTATAATTTACATGGGAGGAAACAAACATGAGTGATGTAGATAAAATAATTCAAGAAATCAGTAAATATTATAAAAGAAAGAAAGAACCATCATCAAAACACTACTTAGTTTATAACTCATCTTCAGAAACTCTTGAACCAATTTATTTTTGGATATTGGATTTCATGAATGATATGTTTAGAGGAAATGTAGAAAAAATTGTTGATAATTTTGCATCATCACCAGGCTCAGGACATTTTTCAGAATTACAAGGAAAAGCAAGCCAAATGCAACAAGAAGCATCAAGAGTTTTAGGTACAGTTAATAATATCCTAAAAGGGGTTATTAATTTAATCTATGATTTAAAAGAATTTAAAATAAGATTAAGCCATTATGACCAAGCAAAATCAAAAGATAAAAACCAAGCAGAAGCAGGATTATTAGCTTTAAAACAAATCTGGATGGATAAAGTAGATATTCAAAGGGGGCAAGGAAGTATTAATGGATTATCTTCAGGAAATTTACAATTTGTAACTTTAAGAGATGCATTTATGATAGTAAAAAGTGTAGAAGAAGTAAATAAGTTAGATTTAAATGAAAGGGTTATAAGAGTCTTAAAACCAAGAGTTCAAGAGTTTTTAGAATGGAGAAAAAGAAGTGAGCAAGAATTAAAAAAAAGATTTGAAATAGAAAAAATTTATTTAAAAAGTCAAGTTGAATCCTTAAAATTAAATGCCAGATGGGCAAAACCATATCTTAAAGCAGCACAGCAACTAACTACTAATGAAAATTTATCTAAAAATGCAAGTTTAGTTAATGTCTTTAACACTGTTTTTCTTGAATTAACAATTATGGGAAAAAGCAATGTTAATATTGAACAAGAAATAATAGACAAACATCTCCCAAGAGATTTTAAAAAAATAAAAAATTTAAGAAAATATTATTCTGTTGTTTTAATTGATTTTAATTTTAGGGGAATCCCAAGTAAAGCAGGACAACATTATGTTTTTGGTGGAAGAGCTGAAGTAACCTTTAAATCCTATGCATTAAATGAAGAAGAACTTCTTCTTTTAAAAGATAAATTATCAGATACAGATTTAGAAAGTTCTCTTAAACTTATTCAAGGAATGACAGATGACTCTTTAGAACAATTAAAAATAGATATAGATGAGTTTATGGGTGAAACAAAAGAACAAGAAGCAAAAATAAAAGCAAAAGAACAAGACATAAATCCTTTTTCAGCATTATTTTCTTTTACAAAAGGAAAACTAAAATCCCCTAAAGCAAAAAAAGCAGAAAAGGAAAAACTAAAAAAATTAAAAGAAAAAGGAGTTAGACCAGATAAATATGCAGAGAAATATATCAGGAACATAGCCGAAGCAAATGCAATCAATGGAGGTTACAAAGTTTTTGATGTTTACAAAAAATCTCATGGAATGGCTTCATTCCCATATACAGAAGATGCAGAAGCAAAAGCTCCAAGAACAGATGCTGAAAAACTATTTGGTTTAGGGAAATGAAAATCTATGAAAATTATTCTTACAAAACATGCTAAAAAAGAATGCTCGAACAGGAAATAAAAATAGAACATATAAAAGAAGCAATAGAATTTCCAGATTACATTATAAGAAAAAACAATTTATTTGAATTATACAAACAATTTAATAATTAAAAATAGTATCTTTAAACAAAGGTAAATTTATAAAGATAATAACTTTATTATGATCATGAAAATAACATTTGATAAAGAAGCAGATGCAGCTTATATTTATTTTAAAGAAATTTCTAATGGAGAGGTTGCTAAAACAAAGAAAATAAAACCCTTGGGATAGAGATAATCAATGCAACTCAAACCCTTCCTTCTGAAACTCTTAAATCTGCAATAATTATTTAAAGTAATTTTCAAAACAATTAAATAATCTTATTTCTTAGAATTTTATATAATAATTAACATAAAATAATAAAAATGGTAGATGACTCAGAAACACAAGAAGAAGATGAAGCTATCTCAAGGGAAGAGACATCTGAGAATTTTGAAATTCAAGAGGAAGAATATGAAGAGCCTTTAGAAAACATTATAGAAGATGCTCCTACATCAAATCGCCAAAGGCAAAAACAACAAACTTCCCCTTGGTTAGAAGCAGAAGAGATTCCTCAAACAACTCAAAATTTAGAAACAGAATTACAAGATGTTCAAACTACAAATCAAATTAATCCAAACCAACTAGAAATCGAAAATGAACCACAATATACTTCAAGCACATATCAAAATGAAATTCAAACTCAAAAACAAATCAAAGCCCCACAACCAGAAAATTTAGCAAATCCAGTTTCAAGTCCAAATCTTTTACAACCACAATTTAATCAAGCCAAAAGATTATTACAACCTCAAAACCAAACCCAACAAACAATAATTAGAGAAGACAATAAAAAATATCAATCTAATTTTGAACAACAAGCAAAAGACAGAAGAAGAAGATTTTAAATAATTAAATCAAAAAAAGAGGAAATGGAAATCAAAGAAATAATCATTTATATTGCAATAATAATTTCAATATCTTTGTTAATATATTCAATAATTAAAGGAATATGAAATACAAAAAAATAGAATTATTTGAAGTTTTACTTTGGATAGTTGCTATAATTTTATTTGTAATGATATTAACTAGGATATTTGGCAATTCAGCAACAGATACACAGATTTATTTAGGCTTTTTTACTAGTTTACTTATAATAATCGGGCATATTATAAAATTAAATACAAATATAGGAGACATCAACAGAGAATTAGGAGAATTTAAAATAAAAACAATAAATAGTTTTGACAATTTAAAATCAGATATGGAATTAATAAAAAATAAATTAAAAATCAAATAAAAAAGATGGTAGCATATACAGCAATTTATCCTGGAGCAGATAATTTCTTAGTCCCTAGTTATAACCCCACAGGTTATCAAATGTCTCCCGGAGATTTCGGAACAACCCTTGATCCAAGAACTGCAAATCAATTATCAGATGCTAATATAAAAATGAATCCAGGAGTAAAACATGTTGAAATTACAGAAGTCGATCCAGGTGTTTCTGAATCAATCCCAAAACAACACAGACAAGAAATGAAAAGATTAATGAAATTAACAGGAGTTAGTCCTTCTGTTCATATCCCTGTATTAGAAGCTTCTGGAATGGGGCAAGATGGATGGAATGAAGCAAATAGAATAGGTGTAGAAAAACAATTAGCAGCAGCAGTATTAAGAAGTCATGATTTAGACCCAAAAGGAAATATTTCAGTGACAACACACTCTACTGCTCAAATTCCAGAGATGAAACAAACAATTAAAACTAAAGATGGAGAAGAAACAACTGCACTTTGGATTGTAGACCCAAGAACAGGAAAATACCATGTAATAAAACCTGAAGAAAGATATTTTCCAGAAAAAGGAAAATTTACCCCAGAAGAAAAAAAAGAATTTAAACCTGAAAAAGAATTAGAAAAATTCAACAAAGACCAATGGATAAACCAATTATCAGACATAAATAGGCAAGCAAATTATGGAGAACAAACAATAAGAGAAGTTGAAAGACAATTCAATATCAATAGTGAAGAAGAAAAACAAAAAATAAATAAAATATTAAGTTCTAAAATAAATATTGATAGATTTAAAGAGCCAGAAAAAGAAAGAATAAAACAAATCCAAAGAGGGATGCATCACGGGCAAATTTATCTTAGGGATTCTTATAGGAATATGAAAGCTTTATTTGATATGGCTTATAGTAATGCAAATGAAAAAGACAAAAAAAAATTAAATCAATTTGCAAAATGGGCTGCCCCACAAGTTCAAGAAGGAATAGAAGGAGACCCTAAAAAAAGAGAGGAATTCACAGAAATAATTGAAAAAGGGCTTAAAACATTATCAGAAATTCAACCAGAAATGTTTGTTCCATTAAATAATTTTGTCATTGATAAATCTTCTCAAACATTTGCTAATGTTGCAGAATCTGCTTATAATGAATTTGGAAAAACAGCTCCAATTTTAAATATTGAAAATCCTCCTGCAGGAGGGGGATTAAGTAAAGCAGAAGATTTAAAAAGTCTTATAAAAGAATCAAGGAAAAAACTCACTAAAAATTTAATTGAAAACAATCATCTAGATAAATCAGAAGCAAAAAAAATATCTGAAAAACTAATTGGTGCTACTTGGGATGTTGGACATATAAATATGCTCAGAAAACAAGGATATGAAGATAAAGATATTATAAAACAAACAGAAATTATTGCTCCTTTTGTAAAACATGTTCATCTTTCTGATAATTTTGGATATGAACATACAGAACTTCCAATGGGAATGGGAAATGTTCCTATAAAACAAATAATGCAAAAGTTAGGCAAAAAAGGATTTGAAGCAAAGAAAATTATTGAAGCAGGAAATTGGTGGCAACATTTTGCAGATAAAGGGGGAGGGAATCCCTTTAAACCAACAATTGAAGGATTTAATTCTCAAGCTTATAAAACACAAGCAGGTCCAACTTGGGGACAAATCCCAGGACTAGGAGCTTATTATTTAGGACAAGGCCCAATAAATCCTCCAATACATCATTCTGTCTATCAAGCTGGATTTACACCACTTCCTGTTGAATTAGGAGGTGAAATGCCAGGACAAGAAAGAGGAAGATTTGCTCAAGGAAATTAAAAAAAGACAAAAAAATGAAATTTCAAGACATTATAATGTGGATAGTTGTCATAATTTTTATAATAACAATTGGATACTTATTTATCACAGGAAAAGCCTTCAAATGACTATTAATATCAAAGAGATATTATTTTATATATTTTTAATCTTAAGTATGATTTTATTAGTTTGGAGTGTATTTGGAAATAGTCCAAGTGAATTTGTAACTTTAGTGAGTATTATGTTTACTTTACTATTAAAAATGTGGGCGATAAGTGATAGACAAATAAGATTAGAAAATGGTTTCAAACACTTAGCACATGATTTTAAAGAACATATTACCAAAAAATAAAAAAATAATCTAAATGCCTAAAATCAACACATTTAAAAATTAAAACAAACTAATAATATTATAAAAAAGAGGAAGATGATAAATCAAAAAAAACATTCTAAAAGCAAGGCACATGGTGAAACACCTAAAAAACAAGAATTATACAAATCTAATTCTCTCCATCACCTAAAACCAAAACATAAAAAACAAGAGCATAAGAAAAAACACACTCAAAAAAAAGAGCATAAGAAAATCAATCCAAAAAGAAAACAACTGCAAAAAATTTCTAAAACAACTGCAAAAAATTTTCCAACACTACGATTAAAAACAGAAAAAGATGTTGCAATGGACTTTGCAGAAAAAGCTTATAGAAAATTTGATAAATTAATTAAATCTATAATCTTATTTGGAAGTCAATCAAAAGGAACAAATGTTATAGGTTCTGATATTGATATCATAATAATTGTGGATGATGCTTCTGTAAAATTTGATGAAACCTTAATTGCATGGTATAGGGGAGAATTAGGAAAATTAGTTCAATCAAATCCTTATAAAAAAGACCTCCATATTAATACAATTAAACTAACAACATGGTGGCAAGACTTATCCAGAGGAGACCCCACAATTATTAATATAGTTAGGTACGGAGAAACTTTAATAGATTTTGGAGGATTTTTCACACCAATTAAAATGTTATTGCAGGAAGGAAAAATTAAGATTACGCCTGAAGCCACTTTTACTTGTTTAAACAGGGTTCCTTCACATATTATGAAAAGTAGATTAGCAGAAATAGGGGCAATAGAGGGATGTTATTGGGCAATGATAGATTCTGCACAAGCACTACTTATGGCTATAAAAATTCTTCCACCAAGTCCAGAACATATAACTATCTTATTAAAACAACATTTTGTGGACAAAAAACTTCTAAAAATAAGATATGTCTCAGACATTAGTGAGCTATATCAACTTCATAGACAAATAATCCATGGAGAAATTAAAAATCTAGAAGGAAAAATTATTGATGAATGGCAAGAAAAATCAGAAGAATTTTTTAAAGTCGTTTTAAAATTAATTGACCATATTATTCAGTAAATAATCAAGATAATCAAAAAAACAATGTGCCACCACATCCTAAAAGATGTGGTTTGTGACAGGCACTTGTTTTTAGGATGCTCAAGAATTTCCACACTAAAGTGTGTGGTTATTAAAATTCTTGACATATTACTTCTCCACTAAAAGCTTAACCAAACTTAAGCTTCTTATCTGCATAACTAAATATTCTATAAGATTATAGAAATTAAATAAAAAATTAAAAAAAGATTTATTGTTGCCTATCACTTAAATCCGTAGCAAGAATAGCATAACACTCAAGTTTATCTGCTACAGCAGATTTTAAGTAAGAATCTAAATGTGTCCCCACTTTCTCATCAAATCTTTTTCCTTTCTCTTTAACAAATCCCATATATCTACGTTGTCTAAGTTGTTCATCTATTTCTACTAATGATTTTAATGCATCTAACATTTCAGAATCATTTCCATATTCAGATTTATAAAACTTAATAACTCCTTCTTTCATACTTTCTGAAGCTTTCTTTTTTTGTTCTTCAGTAGCATCTTCTCTTTGAGAATCAGCTAAAGTTTTATACATCTCTTGATATTTTCTATGCATTGTAAGAGCATCTTTATAGGATACATTATCAGAAGAATCTTTAAGTTTAACATTAGTTAACATAAGTTCTAAATTCTGTGGTTTAGTTCTTTTAAGAATTTCTCCTAAATGAGCATCCCCATGTTCTTCAAAAGCTTTTGCATTTCTTTTATAACCTATTCTAACCCATTTACAAAGAACATCAGAATCATTACATTCTGATAAAGAAGCTTTTACATAGTCATCTGGTCCAATCGGAACTGCTAAATTTCTTAATAAACCAATATCCCTCATCTCAAGAGAAGCATGTGAAGCTTGATCTAAAGCTCCCTTATATGTAGAATACATCTTGCTTTTTTCTTTAAATATATCATAAAAATCTGGTCCAGTCGCATTAGGGTTCTGACTAGGTGTTGCAGATTGACTAGATGCTGTTTGTCTAATTACCCTTCTTTTTCTAGTCTTTTTAGTTGCTTTCTTTTTTGCCATATTTAGATTTACCTCTTAAATTTAAATGCTTAAAAATTTTTAATTTTCATTGTTTTTCTTACTATTCATAAGCATAAATCCTTTATAAATCTTTCTGTTATATGTAATTTAGTAGTGGTGACAAAAAGCAAAGCTTTAAAAACCAATTTCCACCTTTTAAATAGAA
>JAFCDM010000112.1 GCA_017609695.1 Candidatus Pacearchaeota archaeon
AAATATGATTTTAGTAGTAAATATATAAAAAAGGTGAAAAAAATATGAAAATCAATAAATTTTCAATTGTTCAATATAGGAGGTATATTTTCACATGTTAGAAATGTTAGTCAATCCAAAGAAAGCAGAAAAACGTCCTTGGGAAATGTTTTTTATAGGGGCATTTTATGCTACTGTCTCTTTATTATTAGTTAAATGGATATTTTCTGAAGACCCTGTTTTATCAAAATACACTGGGATTTTAGTAGTAACTTTTTGTGTTATGTTTTCTATCCCATTTATGTATTATGCAATTAAAAATGAAGAAGAAAAAGACTTACGAATAAAAGGATTTAAAAATTTATTAAAGGAACATAGTAAGGCTCTTGGTTATTTTATGTTCTTATTTATGGGGTTTATTGTAGCCTTTTCTTTTTGGTATATTGTTTTTGCAGATGGAAATCAAAGTTTCAGGGCTCAGATTGAAACCTATTGTGTGATTAATAAACCTGCAAATTTTGATGAGTGTGTTTCTAAATATGGTATAAAACATATCTCAAAAACTACTGCTTTTTTAACTGCTAAAGATAAGATAGTCAATATTTTTGCCAATAATATCTATGTTTTAATTTTTACATTAGTGTTCTCATTGCTTTTTGGTGCCGGAGCAATTTTTATTTTAGCATGGAATGCCAGTGTCATTAGTGCCGCTATAGGAATCTTTTCAGAGTCGAATCTCGTTAATTTGCCCTTGGGATTAGCAAGATATATGATACATGGAATTCCAGAAATAGGTTCTTATTTTGCAGGAGCATTAGCAGGAGGGATTATTAGCATTGCAGTGATAAAACATGATGTTCATTCTGAAAAATTCTTTTACAAGATTCATTAAATTTAGTAATCTTATCAGTTGTTTTATTATTTATTGCAGCTTTAATTGAGGTTTTCATAACTCCTGTTTTGTTTTAGATGATTTTTCAAGTTTTTTGGTCTTTTCATAAATAATCTTATCTACAAAAGATTTGACACTTGGAAAATCAAATCTATTTTCTTCTTTTTTAATAAACTTTATTATCTTTTTATAAAGTTCATCATCTATTCTTATTACTGCCATGTTTAACTTTTTATTCTCCTTTTTAATTTTCTTTTTAAATGTTTCCAAGGAGAGTTTACCCTATATTTTCTGCTTCTTTTTCATTTTCTAATTCTGAATTTTTTATTGTAATTGTTTTAGTTTCAGAATTATATTCTTTAACATTATTAGAATCTAAACCTAAAATATTCCCTGCAATTAAAAATACCATAATTACAGCTAAAGAAATCAAAAACAATTTTATAATCAAACTTCTTGCCCTTTTATCCATTCTTTTTCTTTAAACCTCTTTTTTATATTTGTAACTTTTTGTAACAATATGTAACATAAAAAGATATTCTTTTTAAATCTTTCTGTTTTGAATTTTATTTAATTCAATAAGTTTTTTATACTATAAACTATTGATATATTAATAAACTATTGATATATTAATAACAAGATATAAAAATAAAAACAAATACTAATAACCTAACAAAAATAAAAAATAAACACAAAAAATTTAATCTATTCATAATCAAACTTAAACTACCTCACATAACTTAAAAATTTATTAGATATAATTTATAAAAAAAGAGATAAAATGCTAAAAAAATCCAAATCTAAAAGTTGGTGGAAGAACCATTGGGATGAGGTTATATTAGTCGGAGGAATACTTCTTGGCTTGTATATAACTCTTAAATCAATGGGAATAATATAATGAAATGGGATAATCAATATTAAAGAAATATTCAAATAAAAATGAACAAACAAAAAAAATTTAATCAAATTTGTGAAAACATAAAATCTATCAAAATTCAAGGGGCAAGAGAAATTGCAAAAGCAGGTTTACAAGCCTACCAATTAATCCCAACAAAAAAATCAAAACAAAAACTTCTTTCATTAAGACCAACAGAACCTATGCTTGGAAAAACTTTAGAAATAGCAGATAAGATTTCTTACAAAGAATTATTAAAGAAATTAGATAGAAATCAGGAAACAATTAATAAGCAAATTTTAAAATTAATTAAAAATAATCAAGTTATTTTTACTCATTGTCATTCCTCAACTGTTATTAATGCATTAATTAATGCAAAAAACAAAAGTAAGAGCTTTGAGGTTTATAATACAGAAACTCGTCCACTTTATCAAGGAAGAAAAACAACAAAAGAATTAAAAAAAGCAGGGATTAAAACAACAATGTTTGCAGATTCTGCAGTATCTATTGCATTAACCAAATCTCAAAAAACAAAGGATGTTGATTTAGTTTTACTTGGTGCAGATGCCATCTTAAAAAAAGGGGTAATCAATAAAGTAGGGAGTGGGATGTTTTCACAAATAGCAAACTTAAACCAAATTCCAGTTTACATTGTTGCAGATTCTTGGAAATATTCCCATAAAAAAATTGAATTTGAAAAAAGAAATATTAAAGAAATCTGGAAAAATGCCCCTGAAAAAACCAATATTAAAAATTTTGCATTTGAATTAATAAATAAAAAGCATATAAAAAGAATTATTTCAGAATTAGGAAATTTATCTTATAATGAGTTTTTAAAAAGAGTTAAGAAAGATTAATTTTATAATTCTTTATCAACCATTACTCATTTGCATAATTAAATTATTAGCTTCTTCTTGCATTTGTTCAAGTTGTAAAGATATTTCAGATTTAGCTACTATTAATTTTTTAATCTGTTCTTGGGTTAGTTCTTTAGTTTCAGAAATACTTTTCTTAACAAGATTTTTATTACCAACATTAACAATAAGATTTTTATCTGTAATCTTAACAGGAAGATAAATTTTTTTCCCAAGATTAATTAAGATTTCTTCTTTATCTGCTTTTTCAATCTCCTCTAAACTTGATTCTAATTCTTGCATTTCAGAAATATGTTGCTCAATCATTTGTAATTTTTCATTAATTTGATTCATTTCCTGTTGCATCATTTGTATTTGCATTATTTGTTCTTGATTCATATAAACCATATAAATAAAGGGTTTTTAAGGTTTTGTGTTAG
>JAFCDM010000113.1 GCA_017609695.1 Candidatus Pacearchaeota archaeon
AAAAAACAACCACTAACCACAAAACTTAATCTTGATTTTTTAATATCTTATTACATCTTAAAGTTATGTTCAGCCAAGCTTAAGCTTTCCACATTCAAGCTAAATATTTCATATTATTAGTTTTAGTTTAAAACAATCCTCAAAAACCACCAACACCTACTCTTGGCTTAGAGATGCAATTATATTAGTTGCATAAGCTATAAGCATTAAACCAGCATCTTCTGATATTTTTTTGCCTGTTTGAGCATCAACTTGACTAATAAATGCATTGAGCATATTAACAGCAACAGCATCTTTTTCTTTATCTAAAGAGTCCCAACCCTTGTATATTATCAATACATCCATCAGAATCTATATCCAAACCTGTTGAGTCCTCAAGAGGGCATGCATCACACACATCCCCCACCCCATCATTATCATTATCTTCTTGAAAAGGATTATATATTAAATAACAATTATCCTGTGAATCTGGAATACCATCTCCATCACTATCGTTTGGGTCTGGGATGACGTGGATTTCCCAACTAATACTAGTACAAGGTTTCCAAAAAACTTCCATAGGATATATATCTCCAACTTTAGCAGAATTAGGCACACTTAAAATAAAGGGTGCAAAAACCATTTCTTCAGCAGGAACAAAAAATACATTTCCATCTGGAAAAGAAATATATTCAAAACCTTCTAAAACAATTCCTTCAAACCAACGATCATAACCACTAGATTCTCCAAATAATAAAAAAGAACGATATTGACTTCCTCCAGGATAAATTTCCACATAAGTCGGAACTCCTCCAGCACCACAAGCACTAACCATCCCACCAATCATAATAACAAACATACTAAAAACTAAAAACAATCCAAAAATATTTTTACCCCTTTTCATTTTCATTTAAATATATATTTTACTATTTAAAAACATATCTTACTACTAATTACTAACAAAAAAAGAATTATTTAGCTGGAAGTGTATTTTTATTTTTAATAAAAAACTTAATTATTATAACAACTACAACAATTAATACAATTCCTAAAATAATCCATGTCCAGTTTAATCCTCCAGTAGGTGCTGGTTGCTCTGATTTTTCTACTAAATTGAACTGCAGTCCCTTCCTCAGAACCAACATTAAGAGAAACGGAAGAGGTCTTAAAATCTATTTTTATGTTATAAACATCTCCAATATTAGCATCATTTGGAATACTAATCTTAATTCTTGATTCATCTATTTGTCCATCTAAAACTTCCACTTCTTCATCGATAACAGAAACATATTCACTACCCTTATCCACAATTATCTTAAAAATTAAATCTCCCTCTCCAGCAGGCAAATTTTGTAATGAAAGAGTTCTATCAACAGTTTGTCCAGGAGAAACTTCTATATATGTAGGAACACCTCCTGCACCAATAGCACTAACACTTATTAAAGAAATACTAAAAAGTAAGATTAATATCCCAAACCCCAAAATTATTTTATTAAATTTCATTTTAACTTAAACTCAAATCCCATTGGGTCCCTCCAATTTCTTGAGTTCCATAAGTACTTTCACTAAATGTAAGGGGTCTTAAATCTAACTGATCAAAAAGACAAAAATATAAATACTCTCCAGATTCTAAAGGAGCTCCTCCAAGACCATTTCCATAAATTAAATTAGGTGTCCCAGATTCATCAATAGTTACACCTACACCATCTGATAAAATATCTGCATTTGCTACACCACACTCAGTCCCACTCGCTACAGCAGCATTAACCGAAAAAGCATCTACAGGTAAATCATCTCCAGTTCCTCCATCTCCAGAAGGTAAATTATAACCGGTAATAATTCCCGCAACATAATTAACATTGCCTGTATTTTTTAATTCTAAATCTTCATTAGGTAACTTATTTGTTCCACTTAAACTAACTCCTGTCCAAGTCAAACCTGTAACAGGATCACTAATTTTAAAAGAAGGAAGTTGGTTATACGTAAAAGTTTTTGTATTATCATCTCCTGTTCCAGCACCAATATCTGCTATACCAACATAAACCTCCCAATTATTAGTTCCCGGAGAATAATAATACTGCATAGGGACTAAACAACTATATTCCATTTGATTAACTATACAACCAGTTCCACCCTGACTAATAGGACAAGTAGGTTCTCTTTGACAGCTTGTTGCAAAAGGTTGCTGAACTGCAGGAAATGTTGGGCTAGTAACATAAACTTCTAAATTAACTCCTCCAGTTCCTAAATCACCAACACCAGAAGCTAAAAGGATGTCAAATCCAGCACCATTCTCAGGCAAATCAACGATTCCATTAGGGTCCTGTGCTAAAAATCTAATTCTAGCATCATTAGAAGATTCTTTAATAGGGTTAACTTCATTACTTCCTCCTCCCCCTCCAACATCTTCAACATCATAAACAGAAACAATTATTGGGGGCGCATTTTGTAATTGAACTGAAGCATCCAAACTCTCAGCCAACTCCCCCTCTAAATCATCATCATCACTTCCAAATTTAAATAAATCACTAAACCATCCTGCACTAATTAATCCAACAGAAATCATAACTACTCCTAAAACCATTACTCCTGCAACCACTTTTTTACTATTC
>JAFCDM010000114.1 GCA_017609695.1 Candidatus Pacearchaeota archaeon
AAGAAAGGGGAATAGAATCCCAGAATATAGGATTCACTTGCCTTGGATTGTTATTATTTTGTTATCTTTACTTTTGAGTGTAGGGATAATTGTTGAATTGATTGGGTATTTTTAAGAGCGTTATAGTTTTTAATCACCTAAATCTTTAAAAAGATTTTTTTCTAAATTTTTTTATGGATAGTAAAAATCCCGAATTAATTTTTGTAGATGCTTTAATAAACACAAGTTCTTCATTTAAAGAAACTTATGATCCTGTTTTAGAATCTAATTCCTTTTTTGGGGATTGGGTTCACCATCCACCATACTCTGAACAAGAGTATGAAGATTACACTAGACTATTAAAAGAGAATAAAGAATTTCCTCAGGATCTTAAGGATTTAGAAAAATTAACTTTAATTGGTGCAAATAAAGTTTTTGGAATTTTAGAGGGGGTTTTTCAAAATGTTTTAATTTCTATGCATTCTGAAGAGGTTCGTTATCAAAAAAGAAGTCCGGGATTTCTTAGAAAAATCCAACAAAATATTGATTTAAGATTAAGCAATAATACTTCTTTAAGGGTGAATAGTCCGGAGGATCTTGATCATTTTTCTTATAAAAACTTATATTTAAAGATTGAAAATCAAGGCACTCTTTTTTTAAGGGCTGTAGATACCTCGAGTTTTGAAGGATTTTATATACCTTGTCGTGGAAGGGGAAGAATAATTCCTGCAATGAGGGGAAGATTCTTTGAGGTTTTAGGAGAATTTAAAAAATTACATGAAGATGTTCAGCAGGGAAGATTTAAATTTCATATTGATGTGCCTTTGGATTTAAAATTTTCTTGATTAATTCACAAAACTCTCCATAATTCTTCATCAATAAATTCTATCCCCAGTTTATTGTTGAATTCTCCTGCAAGATTTGAAGTCATCAACTTGTTTACAACATCTTTTCCTTTTGCTTTTGCTAAAACATAACCTAATTTTATTAATGCTGTTTCAGGAAGAATGTCATTTAAAAAAACAATTCCTGTTTTTTGTAGTTTTCTTCCTGGGCTCCTGGGCTGTATACATAAGGGTCTAGTCTACCATATAATGTTTGAGGGGCTGCATAAACTAATAATCCTTTTTGAATAACTTCTTTTAATTTTGGAATCCAATTATTTTTTCCTTCTGTAATAACATGTCCTAATCCAGACATCTCGATTACAATCCCTTTGAAATTTTTTCTGTAATAATCTAAAATTTGAGGGCTTTGTCCTGGATAAAATTTAATTAAACCTACTCTGTTTTCAAAGACAGGATTAATTTCTGGTTGTTTTTTATTTCTTTTTTTGTAGTTGGATAGGGCTTGTATTTTTCCATTTTCCCAGATTTTTGCAATTGGTTTTGAATTAATTGGTTTAAAAGTATCTCTTCTTGAGGTGTGCATTTTTCTGCATTTTGTTCCAAGAAGGGCATAACAATATTTATCATTTAAATTTGCATGTCCGACTAAAATAACTTCTGCTATATCTGACAAGGCAGCATGTGCAGAACAAATTAAGTTTAATTGAGAATCACTACTTCCCCTATCGCTGCTTCTTTGAGAATAAGTTAGGACCACTGGTTTATTTAAATCTTTTAGCATAAAAGAAAGTGCTGCAGAAGTATAATGCAAAAAATCAGTTCCATGGCTGATAATCACTCCTTTAACTTGAGGATTTTTTAAAGATTTTCCTATAAGTTTAGCTAATCTAATCCAGTCTTTGGAGTCCATGTTTTCACTTGCCTTAGAAAAAGGAGTTTTAATTTTTACATCTGCAATATTAAAAATGTCAGGATACATAGAAAATAATTCCTTAGAGTTAATTAGCCATTTAACTCCTCCTGTTTCTGGGTCTAATTTACTGCTTATTGTTCCTCCTGTTAAATAAAAATCAATTATTGGTTTTTTTCCTGTTATTTTTATTTCTGATTCTTGTTTTTTTTGTTTTTTTCTTTTAATAATTGTGATATCTGTAACTTCTTCTTTTTTAAATCCTAAATTATATCCATTATCTAATTTTAAGAGTAAAATTCCCCTATTTGGATTATCTAAAAGAATGCCTGTTTCTTTTTTGCCTCCTTCTAAGGTTATTTTAATTTTATCTCCTGCTTGTGGAGGATGTTGTTTTATTTTCATATGTAAGATAAGAATTAGAGGATATAAAAGATTTTTGTTTATTTAATGAGTGCAAACCAAAATCTTTATAAAAGAACATAAATTTTGAATTTGATGCCAAACTTAGAAGTATTAAATATAGATGAATTGCAACCGACTCATGATACCTTGTTAGTTTTAAGAGTGGTAGATTATTCTTTAAAAAGTTCAAGAAATCAAAAAATAGATTTCCCAGAGGTATGGAGGATAAATAATGAATATTATATTTCTGATGGGCATCATAGATTATTCCTTAGATATTTAGACAAGGAAACTCAAATTCCAGTATTTTTGTATAAAGAAGGAAAAGAAAATTTAGGTTTTGGGGCTTATGAATCTGTAGTAGCATATTTATTAAAGGGGGGGGTAAAAAAAGCTAGACAAAAACAAATTACTCATATAAGCCAATTGCAAATAGTTTAAGAAACCTTATTAAATCCTATTTCTTTCTTATACTTATGAAAAATTCAATGATTGGTTTAGAGATTCATGGATATTTAGATACAAAAGAGAAGTTATTTTGTGATTGTAAGAATTTTCATGACATGAAGATTGTTAAACCTAATGTTAATCTCTGCCCTATTTGTACTGGGCAACCAGGAAGTAAGCCAATGCTTGTAAATAAATCAGCAGTAGATAAACTTCTCCAAATAGGATTAATGTTAAATTGTAAACCTAATTTAATTGAGAATAAAAAGCCATTAGTTTTTCAGAGAAAGCATTATAATTGGCCTGATATGCCTAAGGGATATCAAACCACAATTTCAGGG
>JAFCDM010000028.1 GCA_017609695.1 Candidatus Pacearchaeota archaeon
TTATAATAGGAAAGATTAAGTTGATTATGTGTAGCTTAAAGATTTAAATATTTTAAAAAGAATATAATATTAAAAATTTATAAAATCTAATGAGAAGTGAGAGTAAGTTTAAGAGATTGATTTAACTTAAAGATTTATTAGATTACAGATAAACAAAAAAATGGTAGAAAAAATTAAGGCATTATTTATTTTTGAAATACTTGGGAGACCTCCAGAACATATCAAACAAACTTTAGAGGAATTTATTGATAAACTTGGGGAACAAAAAGGTATTGAAATTATAAGAAAAGAGATTCATGAACCTAAACCTGTTGAAAAAGAAGGTGCTAAAAACTTATTTACAACTTTTGCTGAAGTTGAATTAATTGCAGATAATGTAAATCTTATATTTGATATTACTTTTAATATGCTTCCTTCTCATGTAGAAATACTTGAACCAAAAGAAATTGAATTAAAAAATTTTGATTTGAGTTCTGTTATTTCAAATCTTGCAATTAAAATTCATAAATATGATGAAATTGCAAAAATTTCTTTAATGGAAAAAAATGTTCTTGCAGAGAGATTAAAAGAAGCTGAAGAAAAGATTGAAAATTTAGAGGGTGTAAAGAAGCAACTTGAGAAAAAGAAGGGAAATAAAAAGAGTGGGAAATAAAAAGTATTCAATAAGTTTATAAGATATAGTCTCTTAATTTTATCATAAAAAAATGGCTGAACTTAATTTAATCCAATTAAATAATGAAAAAAGATTACAAATTTTAAGAAAACTTGGCTATGATATTGATGAACAAGGATTTATAATAAAAATTGAAACAAAAAAAGGGGTTATTTGCGAGTATGGTGGGGAAAAGGTCCATATAAATACCGTGGCAATCTTGCCTGGTTCTTTGAAGATAATAAATGCTAACCCCTTAACTATGGCTGAATATTTTATGGATATAGATAACCAAAATGAATAATTATGAAGTATTAGGTGAAGCTAGTTTTTGGTTTTTTAAGAGTTTTTTAGAGGAAACTAGTGAGGGAATTAAAAAATTTTTTCTGAAATATAAAGTTGGTTTTCTTCCAGAAGGAATGGATTATTCAGAGTATCAAAAAATAAAAAACAAAACCGTGTTTAAACAATTAAAATTCTTAATAGGGAATCATCCAACTTTAAGCATCATTCTTACAGGACTTTATATTTCTTCTTTGGATAAAGGATTAAAAAAGAAAATTGTTGAAGAAAATAAACAAAGAATTTATCCAAAATATAAATCAAAAGGGGTTTCTATAATGAACATGGCGACTACTGGATTTATAGAAGATTATGTTAAATGGTTATCCAAATACAATGTGGAAAAAAATCCTTCTCAACAAGAGTTAATAGATTTTTATGAAAAGATATTAGAAGATTGGCGAGAAAGGAGTATTTTTATTCAAAGTTTTATACAAAATAAAACGATAATTAATAAGATTATGAGTAAGATAAATATGGAAAAAGATGTATTTTTTGTTTTTGCTTCTGGAAGTGCAATTAAAATAACAGAAGAATCTATTTCCGAAATAGCTAAAAGTGATTTAAAAGAAAATAGTTATGATTTTTTAACTGAAAAACTACATAACGATGAAAACGAGAGAGTTTGGATTTTTGAGAAAAAAGTAGATTAATTTTTTTAATCTATACCCTCCATAGATTAACCCAAAGAAATAAAAACTAGTTTTCTTGTTTAGTTATATGAAAGCATTAATAATCAATGGTTCTGGGATTTTATTAGATTCAGATTTAGCAGGGATTAGACTTCTTTTAGTTGAATTGGGAAAAGAAAAAGAAATGTTAGAACAAAAACAAGAATATGATAAAATAAAACAAGAAAAACCTTGGGGATTAGAAAATCTTGCTAAACTATATAAAGGATTTTCTGAAAAAGAAATTAATGAAAAATCTGAAGGAATTGTTAAAGAAAAACTCAGAAAAGAAGCTAAAGAAGGAATCAATAAGCTTAAGAAAAAAGGATATCTTGTTGTTTGTTATGCTAGTGAGCTTATTAATATTTTAGAGGCTCAAAAAAAAGAGATTGGTTTAAGGGAAGTTTATGGAAATGTTTTAGAATTTGAAAATGGAATTGCAACAGGTAAATTAAAAGAAAAAGTAGATAGGAAGGATAGGGTAAGAAAAATTAAAGAATTTATTAAAAGAAATAACTTATTAAAAAAAGATGTTTATATCATGGGGAATTCTGTTACTGCTATTGCTTCATCAAAATTAGGTAAGATGATTTCATTTAATTCTGATAGTGAAGAATTAAATAATATTGCAGAACATAAGATTTCTAAATTAAATGAGTTGTTGGAAATTTTAGAATAATTAACTGCTACTTATTCCACCTGTAACAGAACTTCCTTGCATTCTATCTTCAAATCTTTGAGATTTATCTCTTAAAATATCTTCTGTTGATTTTGGTTTTTGCCTTTTTTTTGCTTTAAAATAAAAAAACCAAACAAGGATTAAAATTAGGATAATTATGCCTAATCCAATAATCCAGGTATAACTTGATTGTTTTTTTTCAACACAAGTTCCAACACAACAAGGACCATCTAAACTTGCTACGGTTTCCCCTTCACATTTTTCCCCTGTTAGACACCCTTTTCCAATATCAATACAATCCATTACTGCTATTTGTTCTTGTGTTTTATTCTCTATATTGATTTTAGGAGTCTCATTATTTCCATTTGATTGGTTTATTTCTGATTGATTTGATTCATTAGAAGGAATTTGGGTTTTTCCAAGTATAAAAACAGGGACATTATAGTCATTAATTTTAAGATTTGTGGTTTTTGTTTCTTGTGTTTGTATTAAAAATGTAATTGTTTTTTCTGTTTCTTCAATTAAAGAAAAATCTTTAGTTTCAGATGTTGATTCTAAAATTGCTGAAATTTCTTGATTATTGTTTAAGGCTTTTACTTTAATAGTAAAATCTTCACTAGTTACTATAAATCCTGGATTTATAGATAAAGCTGAATCATTTGTTTGTTTAATTATAAAATCTTTTGTAATAGTTTGTGTTTTTATTTTTCCTGCTTCCATATATTGAGAATCTTCAATTTTTAAAGAAAAATTTCCTTGTTGATTTGGGAGGATTGCATAAAAATAATAAGTATCCCCTTGCTTGGTTAAATCAGATATGACAGGGGTTGAATGAACTGCAGTAGATCCATAAATTAATATGTTTTCAGATGTTAATGAGATAAAATTTCCAGTTATCTCTGCTTGAAAAAGCTCTTGTGGATTATATGAATCTTTTGACAAACTTGTTTCTATTGCTATTATTGAAGGTATTAAAAATAAGAATAGCAAGATAATTATCTCTTTTTTCATAAATTAAACTAAGAATAAAGATTAATAAATGTTTACTTACTCATATCCTTTAACTTTTTCATTGTATCATCAAAAAGAGTATCTTTTTGTCTTGATGGTGCTCTTCTTGAATGTGTTCTCCTCATAGGCCTTCTAGAAGAATATCTTTGTCTTGGCATTGGGCTTCTAAGTTGGGGCATTCCTCCAAAAGGAGGCATAGGTCTTATTGAAGATGAGGATGGCTTTCCAAATTTGGATTTGCTTTTAATTCTAAACCACCAAGTTTTTAATTGATTTCTAAAAATGATTGCAAGAATTACTAAGATTATTAAAATTATAAGCAAGACGACAAGAGTCCAACTCCCGCCTTCTTTTTCCCCACAACAAATATCCCCGATATAATCGCACTCATAACCTGTTTTTTCTGTTTCTCCTGAAGAACAAGAAGTTTTACAAGAGTACCTTGCTTCTTCACACTCACTTTCACTTGTTCCTCCTTCAATACAAGATGCAAGACAACAATAATTAGTATCTAAAGCTATCACTTCTGTTCCTGTACACCTATAATCTGAAGGACAGATTATTCCATCTTTGTTTTCACAACTTTCTTGCTGTGGTTTTGTTTCACAACAAACATCACTTCCAAAACAATAAAAATTATCTAAAGAATCTGAACAATCATTTGCTGAAACACAATAATGTCCTGATTCCTTACAATCTGTTCTTTTAGAAGTTCCAGAATATACTGGAGGTTTTGGCCATCCTGCATAAAGTAAAAATGAAGTGTCCCTTATATTATTTGAATTCCAACATCCAGAATTATCTTGTATTTCTAATAAATAATCTTTAGTATTATCTACTGCTTCAATATTAAGATTTTGTAAAGCTAAAAGTGCTACTGAAGTATCATAAAACTTTTTTCCACTTTCTTCCCAATATTTTCCTTGTTTTTGCTGATTAACTAATTCAGCATAATAATCATCTTCATTGGTTAACATATATAAGAAAGCTGATGGGAGATGTTTTCTATTTTCAACTTCTTCTGACATTGCAGTGATATAAGGTATATATAGGGAAATGCTCTTTCCTGTTTTTGCTAAAGCTAATGCTGCCCATAAACTTCCTTCATAATCACAAGTTCCAGATTTTGCAAAACAATATGCATTTACTTTTTCTTCTGTATTCCCACTTGCAGAAGCAGAGTGGGTTGCACTTGAAACATAATAAACACTACTTCCTGGTTTTTTGTATAAAAGAGTTGTTATAAAATCCCTATCGCAAGAAATTGTAAAATCATCATCAAGACAAGAATCACTTATCTTTAAAAAGTAGTTTTGTTCTGCAGGAGATAAACATGTTGTTGAACCAGATATTTTTTTATTTTCAGCTATGTTAAATGTTTTTGCTGTTCCTTCATTAACTTTTATTGAACAAGTAGTTGCTTCATTTGAATCAATTTCTAAATACCAATCTAAATCTGTTGTTAATTTTTCTTTTTCCAATAGCCATTCAACTGAGTCTTCTGTATCTGAATTAATGTGATCTAAGGCTAAAACCCCTAAAGATGTTGATTTTAAATCACAACTTGCTGAAGAAGTTGAACCCCAACAATCTCCTGATTTTTTATTATTAAGAGAGGATTTGCAATCAGATTGTATTGCAGAGTCATAAGCCATTGCTAATAAACTTAGGGATGCTTGTTCTGTTGATTTTGTATCCCCACAATTTTCATTTAATTGAGATTTTAAACAAGAATAGGCTTTATCTATTGGTTCTAAAGATTCTGTTTCTTCATCTGCTATTATAAATGTTAAACTAAGGGTTATAAATAAAATTAATAATATCCCGGATACTTCTTTTTTCATAAGATTATCAAACAAAAGAGGTATTTAAATTTGTTTATTTTATATTGGGAAAATTTGGAAGGTAGGGTTTTAAAATATTTTTTTAGAATGAAAAAATAATTTCTAAATAAAGTATTGAAAGATTTTATAGAAATAAAATAATTGATAAATGATATGGAAAAAGTTAATATTCCCTTTTCTTTCTTGAATAATGAACAAACCCATAACTCCCCCCAAAACTAGTAGTTAATCCTATAAAAATAGTTAATCCATTAGAAGTGACAATAACCTCTTCGGAATTAAATTGTTCTTTTTCCTTGAGTTTTTGGATTATTCCTTCTTTAAGGTTTTTAGCTTTGGGTATATTATAAACCCCCATAGTCAAATTAAATAATCCTAAAGCTCCAATTGCTCCACAAAGGATTTTTTCTAATTTATTTTTCATTTTTTCCTAAATCTCTGTTTTATTTCTTCATATTCATCTTCTGTAAAATAGACCAGACGACCTCTTCTTAAAGCAATGGCCTCCTCATTTGGTTGTGAAGATATCATTATCTGCCTTACTACATAATCAAAATGAGTTTCAAAGCTTCCTTCCTCTGATATGCTTTTACTCCCAAATGGGGCTTCATATTTTGGTTGACCATTTCTAAATTGATTTATTTTACATATTTCTTTAGCCATTTTTCTTTAAACAATTTATTACTCTAAAGTAATATCTACTTAGTATTTAAATTATTGTCATCAATAAAATGATGATAGATAAAAAGATTTATATACTCTCAAATAAGTTTTAATTTATGCAAGAAATATTAGAAAAATCTGGGCTTTCAAGAAATGAAGCAAAAGTATACCTTTCTTTATTAGATTTAGGATTAACTTCTTCAAAAGCAATAATAGAAAAAACAAAGCTACATAGACAGTTAGTTTATGATGCTTTAAACATTTTGATTGAAAAAGGCCTTGTTTCATTTTCAATACAATCTAATAGGAAATACTTTAAAGCTCTGAATCCTAAGAATTTTCTAAATTTTTTTGAAAAAAAAGAGCAGAAAGTTAAAAAAGAAAAAGAAGAGTTTCAAAAGATTCTTCCTGAATTAATAAAAAAAAGGGAAAGGATAGGAGAAAAACAGGAAACCACGGTTTACTTAGGGAATAAAGGTATAAAATCTCTACTTTGCGATATGTTAAACCAAAATGATGAAATTTTAACTATAGGAGCTTCTGAAATAAAAGCAGAAGCTTTTCGATATCATTTAAAGTTTAATCTACCATTATTTCATAAGATTAGAAAAAAGAAAAAAATTCCTTACAAAATTTTATTAAGTGAAGATTTAAAAGAAAGAGCAAAAGAGTTAGATAAGCTAAAATATACTCAAGCAAAAATCCTCAAAAAAGAATTCACATCAAATTCTTCTACAAATATTTATGGAAACAAAGTCTCAATTATCCTGTGGGGGTCACAACCATTTGGGGTATTAATAAAAAGCAAAGAGATATCAGAATCTCAAAGAAAACATTTTTATCTCTTATGGAAAATTGCTAAGAAATGA
>JAFCDM010000029.1 GCA_017609695.1 Candidatus Pacearchaeota archaeon
TCTTCCCTGGAATCCATATAAATCTTATTGCAATAATACTTTTAGGATTTTCAGCAAGTCTACTTAATTTAACAACTCCTTTAATTTTAGTGATTTTCATAACTTCTATGGCAATTACTCATACCTTCTTAGATTTTATTCCAAGTATTTTTCTTGGAGCCCCTGATGAAGATTCAATTTTATCTATTCTTCCTGGACACAAATTATTATTAAAAGGACATGCACATTCTGCAGTTCTCTTAACTCTTTATGGAAGTTTAACTGCCCTAATTATTATTTTAATATTTACTCCTTTATTCATTTACATATTACCAAAAGTTTATCCTTATATCCAAAGAATAATGTGGATAATCTTAATCTTAATTTCTGGTTATCTAATCTTTTCTGAAAAAAATAAAAAATTATGGGCCTTAATCATTTTTCTTTTAGCAGGATTTCTTGGAATAGCTTCTTTAAATCTAAATTTGCAAGAACCACTCTTACCATTATTAACTGGTTTGTTTGGAGCAAGCAATCTTTTGATTAGTATAAATCAAAAAAACAAAATCCCAAAACAAAAAATAATTTCATTCAGAAAAATAAGATTTAAAAAATCATCTTTAATAAAAGCCTCTCTTTCATCTATAATTGCAAGCCCATTTACAGCATTTTTACCAGGCTTAGGTGCATCACAAGCAGCAGTAATTGGTAATGAATTCACAGAACTTAATCAAAGAGAATTTTTATTTCTTTTAGGAGCAATAAATACCATTGTTATGGGGCTTTCTTTCATAGCCCTCTACTCAATTCAAAAAACAAGAACAGGTGCAGCAATAGCAATTTCAAAACTTCTACCAGAATTAACCTTAATCCATTTAGGATATATAATCGCAACAATAATCATATCTGGGATAATAGCCTCGCTCATAACAATATCCCTCTCAAAATTTATAGCAAGACATATTCATAAATTTAATTATTCAAAACTATCAATAGTAGTTTTAGTTGTTCTACTAACAATAACAATTTATTTTACTGGATTTTTAGGAGTATTAATCTTCATAGTTTCAACTTCCTTAGGAATAACCACAATTCTCTTAAACATCAGAAGAATGCATTTAATGGGGGCTTTACTTATCCCAACAATCTTATTTTATTTAATGTAATCTCTTTTTAGTTTTTTGTTTAATAGAATCAGTCCCAAAACTTATTAATCTTTTATATCTTTCATCTAATAAATCTTCTAAACTTTTTCCATTTAATTCATTTAAAGTTCTTACAATATATTCTTGAACATTATGAAAAGTTCGCTGATGATGCCTATGGGCTCCTCCTAAAGGTTCCTTAATAATATCATCAATTAATCCCAAACTTAATAATTTTTTACTAGTTAATCCAAGAACTTTTGCATATTCTGGAGCTTTTGTTAAATTCCCCTCTAAAATCGCTGCACAACCTTCAGGAGAAATAACAGAATAAAAAGAATTTGCTAACATTGCAAACCTATCTCCAACCCCAATAGCTAAAGCTCCCCCACTACCTCCTTCTCCAATAACTATTGAAATTATCGGAACCTTTAATCTTGACATTTCTCTTAAATTCATTCCTATTGCACTTGCCTGCCCCCTTTCCTCTGCCTCAATTCCAGGATAAGCACCAGGAGTGTCAATAAAACTTACAACTGGAACCCTATATTTTTCAGCAAGTTTCATTTTAAGCAATGCTTTTCTATAACCTTCTGGATTTGCACACCCAAAATTACATTCAATTTTCTCTTTTGTTTTTCTGCCTTTATTTTGCCCAATAATCATTAATTTTACATTTCCAATCTTTCCAAACCCAGTGATTATAATTCTATCATCTCCAAAACATCTATCTCCATGCAATTCCCTAAAATCTTTTATTAATCCTGTTTTATCAATATAATCTTGAAAAATAGGTCTCTTAAAATGCCTTGCAATTTGCACAACCTGCCAACCATCTAAATCAGAATAAATTTTTCTAAGCCTAATTGCCTTCTTACGCCTAATTTTCCTAATATCTGGAAGATACTTAATACCTCTCTTCTCCCCATCTTCCTCTAATTCTATAATTTGTTGATCATAGTCTAAAATCGGTTTTTCAAAATATAAATAAAACTTAGTATCTAAGGAATCTTTATTTTTCATTAAATTCAATTAATATGAACTATTAATAAAGGTTTAGTAAATAAAAAACAATAAAAATTATTTCAAAAACTCTTCATTTACAAGAATCACACTCTCTCCAACAACCAGAACATAATTTTTCTTCAGGCAAACCAATAGCAGAAACCATCCCTTTTTGACCATACCTAGGATACTTTAAACTAGTTAATCCTAAATCTCCTCTTATTACATCAATCATCTTAGCATATTTTTCAGAATCTTCATTTAAATAAGGAGTTAAATCAAAATCTTCTTTGCCTTCTACTTTCCTCATAGCTTGTCTTGCAACTAAATCAAACACAGATTTCGATCTTGAAAAATTCAAATACTCACAACCCATAGTTAAAGGAGGACAAGAAGGCCTCATATGCACTTCTCTTGCACCACAGTTAAATAATTCCTTGACTTTTCTTCTTAATTGAGTGCCTCTAACAATAGAATCTTCAGTAGATAAAATACTGAACCCCTCAATCAATTCTTTAATAGGAATCAATTTATATTGTGCTACAATATCCCTATTTTCCTGTTCTTGAGGCATAAAACTTCTTTGATAAGTTGCAGTATATTTAACAAAGGGTCTTTTAAATGGCAAACCACTTACATGACTATATCCAAGTCCACTCGCAGTCCCAGAATCAGGAATCCCAGTAACATAATCTACTTTCAAAACACCATTTTCAATATCTTTTTTATCCATCCCCGCTAATAATTTCCCAAAATTATATCTTGTAACCTCTGAATTTATTCCTTCATATGAAGATCCTGGAAAACCATAATAAATATACAAAAAATCACAAATCTGTAATTTATTTCCTGGTTTTTTTAATTGTTTATAACCTTGGTTTGTTATAATCCCAATTTCCCCTGGACCAAGATAATTATAATTCTCAACACCAAAACCTAAATTTGGAAATGCACAAGTTTCAAAAGTAACAGCAGTTGCTCTATCCTTTTGACCAACAACAAGAGGTGTTCTTCCAAATTTGTCTCTTGCAATTAAAATTCCTTCATTATTCAATAAAAGTATAGAAGAACTCCCTTCAATTGAATCCTGCATAAGTTGTATACCCTCGACATAATTTTTACCTTGATTAATTAAATAAGCAATAACCTCTGTAGGATTTGCTTTTCCCCCAGACATATCTGCAGAAAAATGAATATTTTTTTTATGTGCTTGCTCAACTAATTTCACTAAATTACTAATTTTTCCAACATGTGCAATAGCATAATCCCCTAACTTAGAATTAATATATAATGGCTGAGGTTCATAATCACTTATAACTCCAATAGACATATCTGCTTTAACATTTTTTCTAAAATCAAAAAGCTGAGGCCTAAACGGTTGCATAGAAATTCCTTTTATATGATATTGAATTTCTTTTCCATCAAAAGCAGCCATACCTCCAAACTTTGTTCCTAAATGAGAATGATAATCCGTACCCCGAAAGACATCCCCAACACAATTCTCTTCTGCAACAACACCAAAAACTCCACTCATTTTTACACCTTTTTCAGGCATTAAAAAACAAACCTTGTTTTTTAAAACAATCTATACTAAAACATATATTTTAAAAACAATATCTTAAAATTTTCAACACAAAATCCTCCAATTAGTTAGGTTTATAAATCCTTAATTAATAAAAATCTAAAATGAAAATCAACAAAAAGAAACCAAACAGATTAAAACAAACATTAATGTCTATTCTATTAGCCACAACATTAGCCTTTAATTCTTGCACTACTCAAAAAACTCCTGCTTCAATTCAATCAAGACCTAAAATAAATCTACCTAAAATATCTATAAAACAATCTTTCACTACTACATTTGAAGGTTATTTAAGAAATTTTCAAAATGCTTCTGATTATTTTGAAATTTATCAAGAAGAATTCAATGGAGAATATGAAAAGGAAAAAAGAAGATTAAAAACCCTTGAACAAAAGATAAGGGTAGATAATTTAATGAATTATAGATTCTTAACAACAAGAAGAGATTCACTCCTAGACTTAGAAGCACAAGATAGTCTAGGAAAATTTATTGCAAATTTAGGGAAAGATTCCCTTAAAGATAGCTTCAATAAATTTGATGTAGTTATTGAAATCCAACAAGGATTAAAATCAAGATTTTTTCCTCAAAAACAAAAGAATCAAACACCCTCAAAACAAAAAACACAATCTTATATTTCAAAATTAACTCATGCCTCACAAATTGATTTAGGAATTAAACCTGAAATTTATAGTGGAAATTTTGATTTAAGAACTTATGCCAAATTAACTGATTTCCACCTATTAGGGTTAGGAATTAACCAAGGAAAAATTGAATTTGGAACAGATATTTTTAGAATAAGACTTGGTAAATTATTACAAAATAACTGGCTTGCTTATTTTACGTATGGAGTAGAAAATTTTAACACAAAAAAAACAGATTTAAGTTTATATAAAAGCTATAGTGAAAACACAGGACTTTCAATAACAATAGGGTATGGGGAAGAAAATATAATCCAGACACCTACTAAAGAATATTTTATAGGGATAAATTTAATTAAAGGATTCTAACCAAACCATATCTACAAATAATCTGCAATACAATCCTCATAATTTTCTACACTAAACAAATGAGCTAATTTACAAAAAATCTTAATTCCAATAACTTTAAACCTAGAAGTATTTTTTATCATCTGATTTATTCCAGTGCACTCACCACCAGAACATAAATTACTATCACACTCATAACTATTTTGACAGGTTGCCCAATCAGGCCTCTGGCCTTTTAATTCTCCATCAATATCACAATATGATTTATGTCTCTCAAATATCAATCTAAATCCATAAGGAATACAATTTTCACCATATTCACATCCAGAACACTCTCCAGGATTACATACAACTTCTTCTTCATAACTCTCTGCCCCACACTCTACATCTTTACATTTTTTTACCTGCACACCAGATTTAGGGCAAATAACAGGTTTTGTTTCACAATAATATTTTGGTTCACAAAGTTTAATCGTAAATACAACATAACTCACACCAGTATCTTTACCTGAATACATTATTTCATTAATCCAAATTCTAACACCCTGGATAACCTGGCTTTCACCTTCACTTAAACTATTACTTTTTTCTCCATTTACTTTAAGTTTAACTTTACCATATGAACTTATAAAAGCTGTCTCAATAACATATTCCTCTCCATTAACACTTGTATTTATTTCATCACCTTCATATATTGTGCAAGTTCCTGATGAACAAAAGGAAATACCAGGTTCTTTTATACATGCGCCATCACTACAGCCATGAGGGCAAGTATAATGAATTTCATAATATTCAGTAGCACCATCTCGCCCAATAACTCCACTAACTATAGTTGAATCTGAAAAAATTTGATCAAAATCTTTATTACAAGAATATTCTTTTAAAATATCACCATAGCAAGAATCTATCTCCTTCGCATCTTCAGTTTTTAAAATTCCTTTTTCATAATAATTTATTCCCCCATCAGAGTCTGTGCATTGTATTTCATTAGAGGTACAATCCCCAACACCAGTATTTGGGTCTTTTTCACATTTTGATAAAATTTCAACAAGATCTAAAACATCAAAATCATCTATAACCCCATTTGCATTAATATCTGCACAAATTATTTTTTTATCCTGAGTATTAAAATCAGGATTACCACTCCAAATCGTTTTTAAAATATTCAAATCTTTTGCATTTGCATGATTATCCTCATTTAAATCCCCTAATATTTGAGGTTCTTTTGAACACATATATTCATCAAACAGATCTCTCCCTTCACAAACACTTATCTCACTAACACTCTTACCATCTGCTTCTGCAAAACAAGGAACATCTCCAACAATAGTATATATTCCATCTCCATTCAAATCATAATCACTTTTACAATTACGTTTATAATATATACAATCTATAAATAAAAGTTCATCTCCATGATCAACAACACCATTGTTATTAAAATCAGGACATTTAATACATTTCTTTTCACACAAATCTAAGTAATCTTCACTAAAACAAGGAATATCCCCAGCAATAGTATAAATCCCATCTCCATTTAAATCATAATCAGTTTTACAATCCTTTCCACTATAAATACACTCAATAAAACCATCTTGATCATTAACATCCACCTTAGCATCATTATTAAAATCAGGACATTTATTACAAGCATTCAAATCATAAGAATCATATTCATTCTTAACTTCTTCCATACTTAAAGCATAATTCCATATTTTCACTTCATCAATTATCCCTTTAAAATAAGATTTATCTGTCAAACCTCTTCTTCCAATTAATAAAGCCCGGCTATTCGCTCTTGGATCAATTGCACTCCCAATAAAATTTCCAAATCCATCCACATAAATTTCTACATCATATGGACGAGTATTATCATAAGTAACAGTGATATAATGCCATTTATTATAAGAAACACTATGTTCTTCTGATTTAACATAACCCATATTATTTGTTTCATAATCTATCCTATTACTCCTTGCATAGATATTATAAGCAAAAGGAGTATCTGCA
>JAFCDM010000115.1 GCA_017609695.1 Candidatus Pacearchaeota archaeon
AGAATTAGTTAAATTAATGGAAAATTTAGATGAAATTGGGGAAGTTAAATTATTTTCAATTGGAAGATTGAATCCTGAAGAGAATGTTTTTAAATTAACAGATAAACAAATTAATGCCTTGCAATCTGCTGTTTCCCATAATCTTTATGATTGGCCAAGAAAAGTTAATTTAGAGGAAGTTTCTGCTTTGATTGGAATGAAAAGAAGAACTTTTCAAGAAAACCTAAGAAAAGCAGAAGCTAAATTATTTCCTTATTTGATTAAACGTTTTTTTGAAAAAGGGATTGGGAAATGAAAATGGTTAATGTATTTCGTGAGGCTTATAGAATTATTGAAAAACTCTGTGATGTCCATTTAGGGGTGGGGGACAAATTGATTTTAAAAAAGATTCTTCAAAATGGCAAAGAAAAAAATGATGAAGAAAATCCTTGGCTTTTTTCTGATAGAACTCAATATATAATTAGACAATTTTCATGTTTTTTCCCCGAGCATAAGGGTTTTGAAAGATGTTTGAAGAGAATTGAGGAAGGCGAGGCAGATGCCCGATATTGTTATACTCATTCTGGGGGAACTTAAGAAATGAAAACACATTAGATGTTATGAAAGTTGCTGAAGAAGAAGGTAAAAATATTATTTTTTATTTGTGCACTTATAATCCTCAGGGAGGAGGAGTAAGTGGAAAAGAAGGTTTAGAACTAGCCTCTAAAGATTCTAAATTTCCTAATCAAGTAATTAGTTTTGTAGATAGTGAGCGACATTACTTTGATTCAGAGTCTATGGAAATTGGAATTGATACAAACAAATTTTGGAGTTCAAGAATTTTAGCAGAATATTTCTATCACTCTATGAGGGGGGAGGATTCAGGGGCTTTGAGATTAAAAGAGGCTTTAGAATCAAGAGGATTAAATCCTTTAAATCCTCATACTTATCTTGATGCAACTAATCTTCCAGATTCTTTGTTAGAAAGCCCAGATTACAGATATGGGGAAGGATTAGTTGATGAATTAAAATCCATCGGCATTGAATTTTTAGTTGGTTCTTGTGGTGGAGGGGGGAGGGCATTAAAACAAATTAGGGGTGTTAAAAGTATGGGGATGACAAATCTAATTGTTGTTCCAAGAGGACATCCAATAGACCCCTCACATAAATTCTCAAATGAAAATAGGGTTGGATTAGAAAGAATTGAAACTCCTTATTTTGTAAAAACACATAGAAAGATTCTTGAAGAAGCAGACGGAAGAAAGGATGTTGTATTTAAATTTATTACTCCTCAAGAGATTTTAAATGCAAGGGATTTATTTGCAATAGAGATTTCAAAAGAACATCCTGAATTTAAAACTTGTATTGATGGTTCTGCTGGATTTTCTGTTTTAAGGTCTTGTGAAGAAATATCACATCAGAGTTATTTTACAACTAATGGGATGAGGGTGTTGGGAGTCTATGAATACCAAGATGGTTTTTTTGATTATAATAGGTTTAGAAATCAAAAAGGATTGTTAATCCCTTATAATTCAAAAGTTTGTATTATTAATACTGGAAAAAGTAGAAAGGTGTTGGAAAGTGTTGGAAAATAAAATCTATTTGGATTCGTAATAGTGGGGGGTTTTCTGTTGTTGTTTTGAACAAGCCGTTCTTCTTTGAAGCATGAATTCTTGGTTGATAAACTCATTGTAAACTGGCTTAATCTCCTTTTTTTTCATTAAAAATAAAGGTAAAATAGATTATATAAGGATTTGTGTATTAAAATCTAAGCAGCTCTATTCTCTCTTAATCTTAATCTTGTTTGCTTTTCTTCAATCTCTTTTGTTTTAGACATATCATTTAATGTGCTTGTAATATTTTGAAGCCATCTTAATCCTGATTTTAATGTTAAAGCACTTAGCATTAAATAACCTGCATTAGTTTCTGGATTTAAAGAGGTTATATCTCTGATACTTTGGGTATAACTTCCTATTAATTGAGTTAAAGTATTTTTTACCCCTATTCCTTGTTCTAAATTAATATAATCCCCATAATAATTTATTAATGCTGCAGTTCCAAGAGTTGTTGCTACAAGAGGTAAAGAACCTTGCATTACTTTTGGTAATATTTTTTCGATTTTACTTGAAATTCTATCTAAACAAAAAGCACCTACAACAGCAGAGCCTAATCTGCATGCATATTGTTCTATTCCATATCTAACTAAATCCATATTTGTATTATTCATTACAACTGCATCTAAATCATTCAAAACTTGCTGTCCTGCTTTTAATCCAACACAAGTTAATGCTGTTTTTTTTATTTTATCCATTTTAAATTAAAGATTAATTTTGATTGCTCGTTTCATTTCTATTTGCATAGCCCTTTCTTAACTTATTTACCAGATTATTTGTTGAACCTTGTGTTAACTCAAATCTATTTTGTTGATAAGTGTCCATTGGTGCATAAACATTTCCAGATACATCTGATATCTCTTCTTTTGGTGTTCCAACAGAAGCTCTCCTTTGATATTCTATATCAAGTAAACTTAATTTAACTGCATCATTAGACATACATCCACTTAACAAAGATGCTACTGAAAGTATTCCAATTCCTGCAATTCTTGAAATTTTATTTGTCATTTTTAACCTCCATAACTTTAATTAAAAAAATAAAGAAATGGAGTGGTTTAATATTTTTAATGACAATTGTTAAGAAATAAGCATGACATATGTCATCTAATTAGGGGTTTTAGATAGTTTTATTGATATCTGATTGTATTTTTAAGTTATGCACAACCAAGCTTAAACTGCCTAATTATAACTTCTAATTTTTTTGGATATAGTAATAAAATTCTAAACAGACTTTTATTTTTTATTCAAATAGTAAAAAATCCCATTACTAAAGCAATTATAAATCCTATTAATCCTATTACTCCAAGCCCAATTGCAGAAACTTTTGAAATTGTGATGAATTCTTTTTTAGGAGGTTTTTTTAATAAATGCCATACCCTTATACATTGCTTACTAAATGATTTTATACTGAACATTTTTTATTTTTTTTATTTAATATTTAAATTAATATTTTTAGCATATTAAAAGTTTTGCTATTTTAGAATTTG
>JAFCDM010000116.1 GCA_017609695.1 Candidatus Pacearchaeota archaeon
TTTTCCAACATCCCATTCATACCAAAAACATTTAAAAACTTAGAAACACATAAATAAGAATAAAAAAGAGTTTAAAATGAAAAAGATATTGATAGTATTTGCATTTTTATTAGTTTTTTCTTTATCATACTTTGTTATTTCACAAACAACAGGAGAATTCCAAGTTGGAAATGAAGCTCCTTCTATCTCTAATTTTGAAGTTCAAGAATCAACAGGAAGTTGGGATTCTACTACATTTGATACTCATGATGATACTACTTCTTTAAGATGGACAATTAATGATGCAAATCCAGATTCTTTAACAACAACTATTTGTATTGGAACAGGAGCAGACCCCTATACTAATACCCAATGCAATGTAGTTAATTATCAATTTACTCCTGATTCTCCAGGAACAACTCAAACTTACACTTATGGAACAGACCCAACAGGAACATTACAAGGAACATCAGATACAATAAATTTTGTAGCGTCTAATTGCATTGCAGACCCTTGTACAAAAACCTATTATGTTGATATAATTGTAGATGATTCTCAAGATGAAACAGTTTCAATAAATTCTTTTGAATTAACAGATTCTCTTCCTCAATTCACCAATGTATATGCTTCTGATTCTGCTTTAATAATCCCAGATAATTCATGTGTGGATTATCTTCCTCAAAATTGTTTAATCAATCCAACACAAGGAGATTATACATCTATAAATACACAATTAAGAATAACAGATGCAGATGAAGATTGTTCTGATTTAACACACACAGCTAAAATTATTTTATGTATGGTTGATGCTGGAGGGGCAGAACTTTGTGATGAAACAAATAATGCAGATTATGTTTATGATTTAAGTTTTTCACAAATAATAGGTTCTGAATGTGATTTTTTGGTTTCAATTCCAGTATCAGACACAAGAGGTATTGAATTTTTTAAAGCCCCAGGAAATTATAAGATGTTTATAACTGCAACAAGTCAAGCAGGAGCACCAACAACCCCTTGGTTGAATTATGAATGGGAATATAATTCTGCCCCTGGTTTTGATTATGGTTCAAGTGTATTTTTAGGAGATAGAATGGTAGATGGAGGAGACGACATTCAATTAGGAAATTGGAACCCTGGATTATCTATTTCTACAATATCTAATCATGGAAATGTTATTTTAAATTTAAATTGGGAAGCAACAGATGCTTCAACAGATGCATCAACTTGTGATGGACATACAGCAACTTGTTGGGATTTATCAACAGCCAGTGATTTGGTAGTAGATGACGATAATACTCAAGGAGAAACAACAGAAACAGAATTAAATGAAGTAATTATTCCTGAAACCCCTACAAGTGCAATATTTGAACCAGCAGGGGGATTACAAATCTGCGATGTTATGACTTGTGATTCAGCAATAGGTGAAACCTTAGATACTTACTTTCACATTAAACCACCATTAGGATTATCTACTGGAACCTATCAAACAGATATAACAATAACAATATAAACTAAAAAAACTTTATAAAAAAATAAAATGAAACATAGATAACCCTTTTAAAAAGGCTTAACCCAAGTTATTTTACTTTTCAAATCCAGTCAGATGACTTTCCACTTATTTGTGTACCATCTATCCAAGAAGATGCAGGTTTAGAATTTGCTTTTAACCCACAATATGAAATAGAAGCCAACCAAAAATACAATGTAAAACCACAGATTATAATACCTAAACAAACACCTTTTGGAAACTATGAAGCAAATTTCTGTATAGAATGTTCTCCTTCTCAAGAAGTAGAAGGAAGCAAGATAATCCCAAGAATTTGTGATTTACCTATAACTGTAAATATAGTTTCAGAAAGAACAAGGACAAATATGTTAGAAAAAACTGAAAGTCTTTTAATACTATGGATAAGCTTACTAATAATAGCAATAGTTATCTTAACAATTATTATCTTTTATTTAATTAAGAAAAAAAGAAGAGCCTCCTTGTAGATATAACTTAAATCTTAAAGCTATTCACAACAAAGCCTAACATCCTCACTTTTAAGTTTTATAGATTATTAAAATTACAATTAAGAAAATGAAAAAAACTATAATTTTTTTGATTTTTATTCTATTAGTCTCTAATGTAATTTTTGTATATGGTGCAACAGGAGAATTTGAGATTAAAGAGGATACAGAAGTAATACCTAATAATGTAAAAGATTTGGGGAATGAAAAAGCCAGTGCAGGAATCGAGATTATAGTTCATGAAAAAAATATTTTTCTAACTAATGAACAACTTAAAAAAGGAGCTAAAATAAAAATATCTAAGGGAGATAAAATACAAGTAAATATCTCAAATGAATTCTTCACCCTTAATATCCAAGAAACAACCCCAATACTAAAAATAGAAGAAGAAACATTAATCTTAAAACAAACAAAAGAATTTGATTTAAACAAAGATAACACCCCGGATTTAACAATTAAACTAGAAGAAATTAGTTCTGATGAAGATATAATTCTTTTTATAACCTTACCAGAAAAACAAGAAATTGAAGAACCAAAAAAATCTGAAGATAAGATTACAGAAAGATTAAAAGATTATAAAGAGATAATTGCCATAGCAATAATCTTAATAATTCTTCTATTTTTAAT
>JAFCDM010000030.1 GCA_017609695.1 Candidatus Pacearchaeota archaeon
TTCAATACAAACTAACCACAATATCTCCTTGATAAGTTCCTCTTTCTATTTCTGGAAGTTTTAAGTTATAATATGTTTTTGTTTTTTCTCCTATATTATCATCACAAGAATCGGATATACAAATAGGTAATCCTGTTTCTGGAAAGAAATTATTAGGGGTGTCTATAATAAAAACAGGATTGAGTCCTGTTTCTGTTTCTTCTGCAAATAAATTTTCATCATCTATTTGAAAAGTATTTTCTTCTCCATCATTAATTGACCAAAAGTCAGTGCAACCAGGAGAAATACATGAAAAACCATTACATTGCCAATCAATTGTTAAGGGTATATTTCCATGATTGATTAAATCTATTCCTTCAGCAGGTATTCCAGTATTCCACATATTTGCATTTAAAGTTCCAAAATTAATAGAAGAAGGGTAATTCATTGCCTTTAATTCTGCATAAATAAAGTTTGTTTCATCATAGGTAGCTCCTGATTGAGATATTATTTTCCAGTCTCCAGGAACTTCATAAAAAGGAAAATAATCTGCACCAATATAATTAAAATTACAAGTTTGTCCTGTTTTTGAAATAAAATTTAAAGGGATGTTATAAGTATAAATTTCAGAACTACAAGTTGTAAATAAATCTGGCTCACATAAATATGTTTTTACATTATAATTTTCACAAGATTTTGATTTTAAGGTTGTAAGGATTTCTATGTTTGCTTTTTGTCCTTGTTCTGGGGATATTAAAAAATTTATATCTGAACCAGAATTTTTAATTTCTTGGATAGTGAGTGTTCCCCCTTCTGCTCCCCCTTGTTCAATAACACTAAAAGAATCTAATTCATAATCTTCTATTTCATAATCATAAGTTGCAAAATAATAATTCCCAAGGAAATTTGTTGGAATTGAATAAGCTATATTCTGTCTTGATTTGCAGACTGTATCACAAGGGATATTAATTAAATCAACAACTAAATCTTCAGAATCATGGACATAAATTATATTATAAAATCCAAATTTTTTATTTGGTGATATTGATAATTCTATTTCTGTTTCTGGATAAGCAACATCTGGGTTTATATTTGTAATTGCTAAAACAAAATTTATTAAAAAAATTGTTGTTATTAAACTTAGGAAAATTATTTTATAATTCATTTTTGTTTTTTAATTCTTATTTTTATTTTGATAATTTTTGTATTTATAATTTGATAAATTTTTAAGTTATGGAGTGGGTAGCTTAAGCTTTCTTGCATAGTCTTATCCTTTTATAGATTATTAGTTTATTTTTAATTTTCTTTACACTCTGTAATATTTTTAAATTCTGGTGCAGATTCTAAACATAAATAATTTTGCTTTTCTATTCTTGGGATTAGTCTTATGGTATTTAATCCTTCATAATAAGGGATTATAATTGTTTTTGTTTCATAAGGCATTATGTAAGTATTGTACGGGGTGGGGATTTTCTCTGAAGTTCCATTGTTAAAATCTAATAAAACAAGAAAAAAATCTCCTAAGATTATGTCTTCTTTGTTTTTAGTTTTTATTTTTAATAAATTGTTTTCATAACAGGCATTTAAAATTTCTATCTTAACGTCTTTAACACAATTAAATTTGGTTTGTGCATCTTCTAAATCCTGGTTTTCTATTATAAAATAGATTCCAGAGATTGTAGCTATTGCTATTATTATTAAAAGAAATACAGTTAAAAATTGAGAGCCTTTTTTTTGCATATAAAAAAAAGGAGAAAGGGGTTTTTATTATTTTTCTTTTGAAGATAGTTTGCTAATCCAGATTGTAATTGCTACTGCAATGATTGTAACAATTATTGCATAGGTTAACATTGCAGAAATAGTGTTTTGTGTTCCAAAATATTTTTTAAAAATTGTTTGTATTGCCGTGTTCCAAGCTAGTGCAGCTACTAGTCCAAATGCAATAGTGATTAATTCTGATAATTTTTCAATAACTTGTTTTTTCATTTTTAAGAATTATTATTTATTTTTTCTTTTTCTTAGGTTTTGAATGGGATTCTTTTTTGATTTTTAATTTCCCCTTTCCTAATTTCATTTTAGAGAATATGAAAATATAAAGAATTTCTAAAATTCCGATTGTATTAAGAATCAAGATTATCACAAACCAAGGGATACTATTTTTTTTAGATGCCTTCCATAGTGCTAGACCTTTCCAAACTAAAGTCCAAACAGAAAGTATCATAACAAGAGTTAATGCAGCCCCAGGAGAGATGTTTAAATATTCTCCTAAAATTGTGTATATATCTTCGTATGCCATCTTCCCTCTTTTTTATATCCTCTAAAATATGTTTTAGTTTATAAATGTTTTGATGAAGATTTATTGGGACTTTAATTGGTATTTATTTTTTTGATTAGTAAACTTTAAAAAATCTAATTCTTATGATTATTATGAGAATGGAAAAAAGAGAAAAGAAAAAAGAAACAAAAATAATTAACAAATTAAAAAAATTTAATCCAGAATCTATTTTTTTATATGGTTCAAGAGCAAGAATAGATTATACAAAAAGAAGTGATTTTGAAGTTGGAATTATATTCAAAAAAGAAAAGTACATACATAGAAACATATTAAAGGAAGCGATAAAAGAAAAAGGAATTAATGTTTATCCATTTAAATTAGGAGACATTAAAATAGGAATTCTTGATACCCCTTTTCAAAAAGCAATTTATTTAAGAGAACTCATATTAGCGGGAAAAACAATATATGGAAAGAAAATTATAGAAATGATTAGACCTCCAAAAATAAGAGTTATAGATATTATACAAGATTTAAGATTTAATATTGGCTATGCTTTTGCTTCTATGCATTCCTATAGGAATGGCGATAAAAAAACAGGAGCTTATGAATTTTATAAATCTTGTTTATATGCAACAAGAGATTTGGAAATATTAAAACTTAGAAAATTTCCTTTAAGTTTTGTGGAGATATATAAATTATCAAAAAAATTAAATTTAGGGGAATATCATTCGTTAGTTTTAAATGCTTACAAGTTAAGACAAAGTAAAGCAGAATTTGAAGAAAAAAATATATTCAAAAATATTTCATATTTAAATGATTTTCTGGAGACCCAATTAATTGAATATTTTAATAAAAACGGAAATGAAATCCTGATTTAATTTATAATTTTTTACACAACCCTTACTTTATACACAAAGCCGTCGGAGATTGGAAAAAAGAAATTTAAATTCCCAAAAGCGATTTTTATTTTATGATTTATTACTAAATTGCTTTTGCTCAATTTTAGTGTTGTTGGAAGTTTTTGTTTTTAAAACATATTGTATAACACTACATCACAGAAATATTTATAAAGTATTCAGTTTTAATATTTTGATTAACTACAAGAGATTGTAGTTTAAAGAAGAGGATATACTATATGTTGTATGTTCTTTTATTATTAATAAGAGGTGAAAAAATATGGATTGTATATTTTGTGGGCAAAATACTCATGTAACTGATAAAAGAGAATCTAAAGATGGAACTCGGAGAAGAAGAGAGTGCTTGAAATGCAAAAAAAGGTTTACAACATATGAAAAACCTGATGAAAAAGATATTATTATTGTAAAAAAAGATGGAAGAAGAGAACATTTTTTAGATGAAAAATTAAGATTAGGATTAATTAAGGCTTGTCAAAAACGTCCGGTATCTATGGACGAGATAGATAAGATTGTTGAAGAGATTAAAGAAAAAGCAAAGAAAAAAGGCAAGGAAGTAAATAGTGATTGGATTGGAAAAATGGTAATGAATAAACTAAAAAAATTAGACAAGGTTGCTTATATTAGGTTTGCAAGTGTTTATAAGGATTTTAAGGATGTTTTGGATTTTAAGAAAGAGGTGAGGGAGTTGTAAAGATGGTTGAAGGTGGGAAATTAAAAATTGAGAGATATTTTACAAGGAAGGGGGAAGATGTTTATAAAAGTATACCTTGGGATAAATCTGATGTTGAAATAATCGGTGAAAATGGAGAAGTTTTATTTACACAAAAAGATTGTGAATTTCCAAAATCTTTTAGTCCTTTAGCAAGAAAAGTTATTGCTTCTAAATATTTTTATGGGGATCAGGAGAATTTGGAAAGAGAAAGTTCTTTTAGACAAGTAGTTGGAAGGATTAGTGAGACTATTTCTGATTGGGGTTTAAAAGATAATTATTTTAATATAGAGGAAAGAGCGATTTATGAACAAGAATTAGCAAAATTAATGTTTGACCAAAAAGCAGCATTTAATTCTCCTGTTCAATTTAATGTTGGTACTGATAGGTATGAATCAAGGAAAACAAATGATGATAAAAAGGAGTATGCATTTATAGGGGGGAAAGTAAAAAAAATACCTATAAAAGAGCTTTATAAATATCCTCAAACTTCTGCTTGTTTTATTCAAAAAGTTAAAGATACTATGGAATCAATTTTAATGCTATCTGTTTATGAGGGGATGTTATTTAGTCATGGTTCTGGAACTGGGACTGATTTATCTACATTAAGAAGTTCAAGAGAAAAAATTTCTGGAGGTGGAAAGCCATCTGGACCTTTACAATACCTTTCGTTTTATGATCAAATCGCAAGAATTGTTAAATCTGGAGGTAAAACAAGACGGGCAGCTAAGATGAATTCACTTAAAATTTCTCACCCAGATATTAAAGAATTTATAATGGCTAAAACAATACAAGAAAAAGTAATTAAGTCTCTTATAGATGCAGGGCATGACCCTGATTTTGTTTGTGATAATGCATTATACCAAAATGTAAATTTTTCTGTAAGGGTAAGTGATGAATTTATGCGTGCAGTTGAAAATAATGAAGATTGGCAAACCATTCCTATTCATAATAAAGAATTAGCAAGTAAAATGCCGAAATACAAAGCAAGAGATTTAATGGATTTAATTGCTGAAGGAACACGGGTTTGTGGGGATCCTGGAATACAATTTGATACAACTATAAATAAATGGCATACTTGTCCAAATGAAAGTAGAATAAATGCAAGTAATCCTTGTTCTGAATATATGTTTGTAGACGATAGTTCTTGTGATCTTGCTTCTTTGAACTTAAGGGCCTTTGTTGGTGAAGATGGAAAATTTAATTCTTTAGATTTTGAAAAGGGAACAGAAATTATAGCTATAGGGCAGGATTTATTGTATGATAATTCTAGTTTTCCTAGGCGAGAAATTGCAGAAAATTCTCATAGATTTCGTCCATTAGGACAAGGATATGGAAATTTAGGAGGGTTATTAATGGCTTGGGGAATTCCTTATGATTCTGATGAAGGAAGAGCTGTTGGAGCTACTCTTGCAGCATTACAAAATTCTTCAGTTTATAAAGCTTCTGTAAAAATGGCAAAAAAATTAGGGGCTTTTGAAGCATTTGAAGAAAATAAAGAGCCAATGTTAAATGTGATAAAAATGCATAGGGATCATGCAAACAGAATAGATAGAACGAGCTTACCAAAAGGATTTGGATTAGAAGAAGCATTGGATTCTGCAATTAAAAATTATGAATATGATTTAAGGGAAGGAGGAAAATTTGGGTTTAGGAATGCTCAAGCAACTGTTCTTGCTCCTACTGGGACAATACGTTTTATGATGGATTTTGCTACCACAGGAATTGAACCTGATATAGCATTAATTAAATATAAATTATTGTCTGGGGGAGGAACTTTAAAAATGGTTAATCCAATAGTTCCTTTATCATTAGATAAGTTAGGTTATGACAAGAGGCAAAAACAATCTATATTAGATTATATTGATAAAAATGCAACAATAGAGGGGAGTGAATTAAAAGAAGAACATCTTTCTGTTTTTGATTGTTCAATTAAACCTAAAAAAGGAAAAAGAACTATTTCTGCGAGGGGACATTTAAAAATGATGGCTTCTATTCAGCCATTTTTATCTGGAGCTATATCTAAGACTGTTAATATGAATGAAGATGCAAGTGTAGAAGATATAAAACAAACATATATTGATGCTTGGAAAATGGGGTTAAAAGCAGTAGCTATATATAGACATAATAGTAAACCAAGACAACCTCTGTCTCTTTCATCTGATAAAGAGAAATTAGAAGAAAAGGTTAAAAGGCCTTTAAGAACAAAACTTCCAGGTACAAGAAAGTCTATAACTCATAAATTTAATCTTGCTGGGCATGAAGGATATTTAACTACTGGACTTTATTCTAATAAAACTCCTGGGGAACTTTTTATAAATATGTCTAAAGAAGGGAGTACTATTGGGGGATTAATGGATACTATTGGGATTTTAACTTCTTTTGCTTTACAATGGGGGATTCCATTAGAAATTTTAGCAGAGAAATTAAGGAATAATAGATTTGAGCCATATGGAATTGTACTTGAAGGAGATGAAAGAATTAAAACTGCAGTTTCATTAACAGATTATATTTATCATTGGATGGCCAAACAATTTGATTGTGAAACTATCTCCGATGTAACTGCTTATGATGCTCCAAAAAAAGAGGATAAGATTCACTTAGAGAAAGAAGAAATTGAGAAAGATATTTTTTCAGGAAGAAAACCAGATGGGGGATTTTGTATTAAATGTGGGGGGGATTTTGTATTAAATGTGGAAGTCAAATGTATAAATTTGGGCATTGTGAAGAAAGATGCTCTAAACCAGATTGTCTTCATGTTAATTATAATGGATGTGGGCAATAAAAACCTTTATTAACCTTCTAATTCTATGTTTTTCAATGGATTTTGTAAAAATAAGTGGGGATATGAAGGAGATTAGAATATGGTTGCAAGAAATGACTCAGCAATGGAAATCACAGAACAGGAATTTTCTGAAATAATAAATAATTCTCATAAATTAGTTGTAGTTGATTTTTATGCTGAATGGTGCTTATCTCCTGAAACAAATTTAATTTTTAACCCTGGTATTAAAGATATTGAATGTGTTGAAAATGGATCAAAAATTCTTTCTTTTGATAAAAATTTTAGAGAATCCTATGCTAAAGTTAAATCAACCCATAAAATAATTCATAATAAAAAAATAAAGATAATCACTCAAAGGGGAAGGGATATTGAATGCACTCCTGAACATCTTTTATTAACAAAAGATGGATTTAAATCTGCTCAAGAACTTTCGGTTGGGGATTCTGTTGCAGTTTATTTATTTTCTTCTTACCCAAAAATAAAAGAGGATAAAACTCTTTTTTTAACTGAAAAAGAGATTAGAAAAACTGCTCAAAACTTAAAATTAACAAACGAAAAATTTATTGATGAATTAAGAGAGAAAAATCTTTTAAGTCTTTGTTATGATGATGAAAGAGCCCATATTTTAGCTAGTTTGGTGGGATTGTTATTAACAGATGGTTCTTTATCTATGCAGAAAAATAATTTAAGATCTACAGAATTTTTTGTTGGTTCTAAAGAAGATGTTAAAGAAGTAATTAAAGATTTGAGTTTTATTGGGTTTGAAGCAAGTAAGAGAGAACAGATTATAAAAGGAAGTATTAATAATAGAGAATTTATACAAAAAATTAATAGGGTGAGAGTTTCAAAAACCTCTCTTTTTATTTTATTTACTGCTCTTGGGGGAATTGTTGGGAAAAAATTTATTAAAGGATTAAAAATTCCTAAGTGGATTTTAAAGGCTCCAAAAGAAATACAAAAATCTTTTTTACAAGGATTTTTAGGTGGAGATGGTCCTAAAATAGAAATTAGAACTTTAAAAAAGGAAGAAGGAAAACCTTATAATAAGTCTTGTATAAATCCTATTGAATTTCACTTTTATTTAGAGGCTATAAATTGTCAAAGAAAGTTTACAAAAGAATTATTATATTTATTGAAACAATTTGATATTGAAACAAGAAAAGTTATTATAAAAGAAGAGGATAGATATGAAAGAAAAGACAAAAAAAAATCTCTCCTTTTAAAAATCTATTTAAAAACAAACCTAAAATCTGCTTATGAATATTCTAATATTGGTTTTAAATATGCTTATCATAAAAAATTAATTTCATCAATATCTAGAGAATATCTTTTAGAGAGAATGTCAATTCTTAATCAATTAGTAGAAAAGAAAAATAAAGCATTAAAAATGAAAAAGAATTTTACATTAAATGAAATAAGTAAAATTTTAGAAATTTCTAAATCTACACTTTATAATTGGTTTAATGGAAGAAAAGTTTCAGCCCCTTGGGGCTTTATATATTTCAAAGACTGGGTTAATAAAAACATAAAAGAAAACTTGGCATATGATAAGATAAAAAAAATAGAATCTTATGAAGGACAACAATTTCCATTTATATCTATTTCATTAGATAATAAAACAAAGATGTTTGTTGCAAATGAAGTGATTCACCATAATTGTATGCCCTGTCTAATGCTTTCCCCGATTCTTGAAGAAATTGCAGAATCTGATTTAATGAAAGAAGTTAAATTTGCTAAAATTAATATAGATGATAATCAAGAATTAGCAAGAAAATATAATATTTCAAGTATCCCTTGTTTGATTATTTTTAAAGATGGAAAAGAAGTTGGTAGGATTATTGGTGCTCAAACAGGAGAAATAATTGAGGAGAAGATTAAAGGGTTATTGTGAATTATTTATATGTCACTTCGATATCCCAAATATTGAGTTCAGTGCTTTGAGTCATAAGGATTCTTTTTGGATGTTTCGCTTTTTTTCTACCATAATATTCAAGAGAACCTATGAAATCTTGAGGGTTAGGAAGAGCTTCTCCAGAGTTTATTACTGAACCAATTTTAAATCTTTCAATATCTTCTAATCTATGTGTTTTTTTAATTGGTGTTTTTGTCATTTTCTTTTGATTGTTTTTTTATTTAAAAATCTTTGTGTTGTTTGAAATATGTTTTTTTATGATAATAATATATAAAAACCTTAGGAAAGTTTTTATGAGATGGAAAAA
>JAFCDM010000031.1 GCA_017609695.1 Candidatus Pacearchaeota archaeon
TTCAAAGCTTTTAAATATATGGGGAAATTAGTGTTTTAATGAAAAAGAGATTGACAAATAATCAGAGATGGATTTTAATTATTTTAAGCATAACCTTAGCTTTTTATTTATATTTTTCAGGAGCGATTAACAGATTTGTAGAATCTTTAGGACAATTTCAGATAATTGGTGTTTTAATTTCTGGGGCTTTATTTGGATATGCATTTACAGCTGCTCCTGCAACTGCTTCATTAATTTCTTTTACAGCCACTATAAACCCTTTAATTGTATCTTTCATTGGTGCTACAGGAACTATGATTGGGGATTTAGTTATTTTTCATTTTTTTAAAAAAGGACTTCCAAAAGAAGTTAGAATGATTATTAAGAAATCTAAATTAGAAAAATTAAAAAAAAGCAAATTTAAATGGATAATTCCAGGAATAGCGGGTTTTATAATTGCTTCTCCTTTGCCTGATGAGGCAGGAATTGCACTTTTAGGTGTTAGCCATTTTGATTCTAATTCTTTTATGCTTCTTGCTTTTGTTCTTAATTTTATAGGCTTATTAATAATAACAACTACTGCTTGGTTGATTTGAGATTTTGAAATAAGGTGATTAAATCTAGTTTTAAAAAAGAAGAACATATTATAAAATTTTTAATTATGCTGGTAAGCTTAAGGGTTGTTAGATATATCTTAAAATATAATAAGGGGTTTATGAAATAATATAAAAGTATTTAAACTTGTTTTGGTTTATTTTTAAATGAGAGATTATAGGATAGTTTCTGAACCTTCTGAAGAAGATTTAAGACCTACTGATGCTGAAAAGAGAGAGATACAAGAATTATTAGATTGGGAAGAAGATTCTTTAAGGCGTGATTGGCCTGTGCCTGTAGCATTGCCAGGATATCGGCGATAAATATTTAAACTAATCTTTCTTATTACTTTTATGAAACTAAGACAAATGAATTTGCAATTACTTTTATTAGTCTTAGTTGTGGCTCTCTTATGATGGGCTGTTTCTAAATTTCAATTCTAAAAATGGCTCAAGATTTTCGTTTTATAAGTTTGAAAAAAGATTTAGATAATAGGCATTATAATGCTAAAATTGTTTTTGTGGGGGGAAAGCGAGATTATGAAATTTATACAGATGCACATCTTTATTATTGTGATTGGTTAGATGATGCGACAAATAAGGGTTTTAGTATTTTAGATGGAGAGGATTATGCTTTTAGTGGAGAAGTTCCGTACCTTAGAGTTAATGCTTTAAATATTAGAGATAGAGAGTGTGAAGAAAATTTAGAAAAAGCTATTTTGAGATTTGTTATGGAGGAATGTAGTGAGAAAACTTAAAAATAGGGGATTGTTAGTATTAAAATGAAAGAAATTAATTTTAAAGCAATAGAGAAAAAATGGCAGAATAAATGGGAGAAGAAAAAGTGTTTTCAGGTTAAGGAGGGGAAGGGTAAAAAGTTTTATGTTCTTGAAATGTTTCCATACCCTAGTGGAAGTGGACTTCATATGGGGCATGCTTTAAATTATACTATTGGGGATATTTTTGCAAGGTTTAAAAGAATGCAAGGATTTAATGTTCTTTACCCTATGGGTTATGATTCACTTGGTTTGCCTGCGGAAAATGCAGCAATTAAACAAAAGGTTAATCCTAAAACATATACGGAAAAATCAATTAAGAATTTTATAGTCCAACAAAAAAGTTTGGGATTAAGTTATGATTGGGATAGGATGTTTAAAACTCATGACCCGGATTATTATAAGTGGGATCAATGGATTTTTTTAAAAATGTTTGAAAAAGGGTTGGTCCATAAAAAACAATCTCCTGTTAATTGGTGTCCTAAATGCAATACTGTTCTTGCAAATGAACAGGTTCATAATGGAAAATGTTGGATACATGATACAGTTGAGGTTGAGATTAAATATTTAAATCAATGGTATTTAAAGATTACAGATTATGTTGAAGAGCTTAATGATTTTAAAGAATTAAATAAATGGCCAGAAGTAATTAAAAAATTACAAAAGAATTGGATTGGAAAAAGTTATGGAGCAGAAGTTTTATTTGAAATCAATAAGGAAAAATGGCCAGTTTTTACAACACGTCCAGATACGATTTATGGTGTTACTTTTATGGTTGTTTCTGCTCAACATTCAAGACTAAAAGAATTGGTTACAGATGAACAAAAAATAGAAGTTGAGAATTTTGTTGATAAATTGAATTCTGTTTCAGAAGAGGAAATTGAACAATTAGATAAACAAGGAGTTTTTACTGGAAGTTATGCTATTAATCCTATTAATAAGGAAAAAATACCAGTTTATGCTGGGAATTTTGTTTTAGCTGATTATGGGGGTGGGATGGTTATGGCGGTTCCAGGGCATGATCAAAGAGATTTTGATTTTGCAAAAAAATATAATTTACAGATTAAAGAGGTTATTTCTGGAGGTAATCGTAAGGAAACCCAGGTTTCCTTAACAAGTCAACCTTCCTTAAAAAAGGCTTATATTGGAGAAGGAGTTTTGGTTAATTCTGGTAAATTTAATGGAATCCAGAGTAAAAGAGCAATAAATGAGATAATCAGACATCTTGAAAAAAGAAAACTTGGTAAAAAAACTATTAATTTTAGATTAAAAGATTGGTTGATTTCAAGACAAAGATATTGGGGGACTCCTATCCCTATTGTTTATTGTGATAATTGTGGTTTAGTTCCAATTCCTGAAAAAGATTTGCCTGTAAAATTACCTGAAAGAGTGAAATTTGGAAAAGGAAATCCTTTAGAAACAAGTTCTAGTTTTATAAATACAAAATGCCCAAAATGTAAAGGTAAAGCAAAAAGAGAAACAGATACAATGGATACTTTTGCGAATAGTAGTTGGTATTATCTGAGATATTGTGATCCTCAAAATAAAAAAAATATTTTTGATAAGAAAAAAACAGATTATTGGTGTCCTGTTGATTTGTATATTGGGGGCAAAGAGCATGCATGTATGCATTTAATTTACATTAGATTTTATACTAAATTTTTAAGAGATTTAGGTTTGTTAAAAATTAATGAGCCTTCAATTAGATTGTTTAATCAGGGAATGCTTCATGGTCTTGATGGGGAAAAGATGAGTAAGAGCAAGGGGAATGTTGTTTTACCTGAAAAGGTTTCAAAAAAATATGGGATTGATACTGCAAGATTATTTTTAGTTTCTATTGCAAGTCCTGATAAAGATGTTGATTGGAGTGAAAAAGGGATTCAAGGAAGCTTGAAATTTATTAAAAAAGTTTTTGATTATTTTGATGTAGTGAAGATTGGAAAATCTTCCTTAAAAATTCAGAGTAAAGTAAATAAAACAATTAAGGAAATAACACAAGACATTGAAAATTTAAGATATAATTTGGGAGTTATTAAATTGAGACAATTATTTGAGAATCTTGAGCAAGAAAAAGAAATCGCAAGAAAAGATTTAGAAAGTTTTCTTAAGATTTTAAGTGTTTTTTGCCCTCATGTTTCAGAAGAGTTATGGGAAAAAATTAATGGAAAAGGATTTATTAGTTTAGCAAAATGGCCTGTTTTTTATGAAAGGAAAATTAATAAAAAATTAGAAAAACAAGAAGAGCAAATTGAAAAGCTTGTTGAAGACATTTATAATATTTTAAGTATGATTAAAGAAAAGAAAAAGAAAGTTTATATTTATGTTTTACCTAATGAAAAACAAATTTACTTGGAAAATATTGATTTGATTAAAAAGAAAATTAGATTGAGTCTTGAAATTTTTGCAGTTAATGATAAAATAAAATATGATCCTGATGGAAAATCAAGAAAAGCTAAACCTGGGAAACCTGCTGTTTATTTGGAATAAATTTTTTTTAGGGTGGTTGAACTAGTACTAATAGCATAAAATGTAACGAGTTGAGAGGAGCAGAACTTTAAGATGTAATAAGTGATGAGGATTTAAATTTTATTTTTAAAGTAGCACATATTTTGGAGTAAATTGATAATTAAGTTTAAATATTGTTAATTCTTGATTAAAATTAGAAAATGGAAGCAGAAATTACAGAACAATTCGCAGGTTTTGCAGAAGCTATGCTTTCAGCTCCTATTGCTGCAACAATTGTTGCATTAGGTTTTTTAATATTTTCTTTGCTTTTTTTTGCATATTATATTTATACTTCTTTTGCATGGATGGATATTGCTAAAAAATTAAAATATAAACATTCTTGGTTAGCTTGGATTCCTATTGTTAGGTGGGCTATGATTTTGCAATTGGGTAAATTTCACTGGGCTTTTATTTTCTTAGCTTTAATTCCTGTTTTAGGATGGGTTGGTTTATGGATACTTTTGATTATAGCTACTTGGAGAATTTTTGAAAAGAGGAAATATCCTGGATGGTTAAGTTTAGCTCCGGTTTTAGGATTAATTCCAAAGGTTGGAGGGTTAGGCCAAATTGCATTTTTGATAATCCTTGGTTTTGTTGCTTGGAAGGAACATTAAATTAATGAACAAATTTAAATTCTTTATAATGTGGTACATATACTTTATAAAATATTTTGCTCTGATTTGAAGCTTGAGCTAGATTATGTGTATTTTAAAATTATAATAAAATAATACCAATGATTTATAAAAGGAGATTATATTAAAAGATATAAATAAAATGGAATGGCCTATTGGAAAATTGGAGAAATATAAAGAAAATCCTATTTTAATTCCTTTAAGGGATAATAGATGGGAAAGTGCTGCAGTTTATAATGGAACTGCTATTGAAAAAGATGGGAAGATTTATGTTTTTTATAGGGCTGAGGAAAAATATTATAATGAATATGTTTCTAAGATTGGTTTAGCAATTAGTGAAGATGGTTTTAAATTTAAGAGATATGAAAACCCTTTGATTTTTCCTGAAGAAGAATATGAAAAAAGAGGATGTGAGGACCCAAGAATCTGCGAGTTTGGGGGGGAATATTATATGACTTATGTTGCATATTCTGGACCAGACGTTAATATTGCTTTAGCAGTATCTAAAGATTTAATTCATTGGGAGAAAAAAGGAATTTTAATTAAAAATTCAAAATCAGGAGGTTTGATTCCTGGAAAAATTAATGGAAAGTATTTTATGTATTTTTGGGATACAAATATTTATCTTGCAACTTCTGAAGATTTAAAAAAATGGGAGATTATCGAAAAACCAGTTTTAATCCCAAGAGAGGAGAGTTTTGATTCAAAATTAGTTGAAATAGGACCTTGTCCTATTATTACAGAAAAAGGGATTTTTTTAATTTATAATAGTTTTGATGGTATAAAATATAATATTGGTTATGCTATGTTTGATAAAAATAGTCCTGAAAAATTAATCGCAAGAACAGATGAACCTGTGCTTTTTCCTGAAAAATATTGGGAAAGTTATGGGAAAGTTAATTATGTTGTTTTTGCAGAGGGATTGGTTGAAAAAAATGAGAGGTATTTATTATATTATGGTGGAGCAGATAAAAGTATAGGTCTTGCTGTTGGTGAAAAAGTTTATTAAATAAAAAAAAATAAAAAAATAAAAAAAAGAAAAAGTTTACGTGAAAAGCTCTTTAGCTCCCCAAATCAGTAAAAGAATCCAGATTATAGTGTAAAGCCATGCTTTTTTCAAAATTCCTTTTTTTAACATCTTTGTGGACATTGAAATAACTTCTTTTGCATATATTCCAATTCCTACAGCCATTAATAAAGCTACAAATGCTGTAACTGCTAAAATCTGAACAATGGTTATACCTTCAATCCATACTAAGTAATATAGTACAATTGCAGCTAGTATAAATGAGATGATTGAAGTTATGATTGGGTTAGCCCATAATTTTTTGACTATGTCTGCCCATGATTTAGGATTTACTAAAATAACCACAATCTTTATAGCTGAAACTATAATAAGAATTAAGGCGATAATTTCTATTGGTGTCATATTCATAAACCTCCTTTCAACCTCTTTTAAATTTTATAATTATAATAGTCAATTAACCTTTATAAGTTTAATTATTTTTTTATGAAACCTTGATTTTTTTTGAATTCCTTAATTTTTTAGAATAGCCTGCCAAGAAAACCTAACGGTTTTCTTCGCTCAACTTTTCCCTTGAATTTCCTATTCTTCCAGAATAGCTTTAATTCTTCTGACTCCTGCAGAACTGGATTCTTCTTTTATTATTTTGAAATTTCCTAATACAGAAGTATTTTTTACATGTGGGCCTGCACAAATTTCTTTTGAGAAATTTCCTGCAGAATAGACACTTACTTTGTTAATATATTTTTCATCAAAAATTCCTTGAGCTCCAGACTTTTTTGCTTCTTTAAGGCTCATATACTCACACACAATCGGTATGCTTTGAATGATTTTTTGATTTACTAAAGCTTCAACTTTTTTTAGTTCTTCTGAAGTTAATTTTCTGTCAAAATTAAAATCAAACCTTAATCTTTCAGGAGTAATGTTTGAGCCTCTTTGATGTAAATTTGGTTTGTTTAATA
>JAFCDM010000032.1:0-6443 GCA_017609695.1 Candidatus Pacearchaeota archaeon
TTAATGTTAAATTGTAAACCTAATTTAATTGAGAATAAAAAGCCATTAGTTTTTCAGAGAAAGCATTATAATTGGCCTGATATGCCTAAGGGATATCAAACCACAATTTCAGGGGCGCATTCAATTCCTGTTGCTGAAAATGGGAAATTTTTAGGTATAAGGATTAGAGAAGTTCATTTAGAAGAAGACCCTGCTGCTTGGAATCCTGATAAGGGAACAGTTGATTATAATAGGAGTGGGGCTCCATTAGTTGAAATAGTTACTGAACCTGATTTTACTTCTGCAGAACAAGTTCAAAATTGGTTAAAACAATTAATTTTAACTTTATCTTATATAAAAGCAATTAATAAAGATGCAGGAATTAAAGCAGATGTTAATGTTAGTATTAAGGGATTAACAACAAGAACTGAAATTAAAAATGTAAATTCAATAACAGAAATAGTTAGAGCAATTAAGTCAGAGCTTCAAAGACATGAAAAAGAAAAACCCATAAAACTTGAAACAAGGAGATGGGATTCAGTAACTGAAAAAACACAATTAATGAGAATAAAAGAAGGACAAGCAGATTATAGATTTATTCCAGAACCAGATTTGCCAGGTTTAAAAATAAATAAAAAGAGAATATTAAAGATACAGGAAAATCTCCCAGAATCTCCTCAACAAAAATTAGATAAAATAATTAAGAAATATAAAATAAATCCAAGAGATGCAGAGGTTTTAACTCAAAATTTGGAGATTGTTGAATTATATGAAGAAGTTATAAAGAAAATTAATCCTAAATTTGCTTTGCCTTGGATTACTATTGAGCTTTTGGGTGTTCTTAATTATAATAAAACAACACTTGATAAAACAGAAATTAAAGCATTACATATCATAGAATTACTTAGATTATTGCAAGAAAATAAAATAACTCCTCTTGCTGCAAAAAATATTTTAAGAAAATTTATTCCAAAATCTTATTCTCCTTTGAGTGAAGCAAAAAAATCTGGAAAAATCTCAGATGAAGCAGAGTTATTGGGAATAATCCATGAAGTTTATAAGAAGAATCAAAAATCAGTTAAAGCTTATAAATCTGGAGAAACGAAGGTTCTTAATTATCTTATCGGGCAAGTTATGTATACAACAAAAAATAGGGCAGATTATTTGGTTGTTAGAAAGATGTTGGAAAAAGAGTTGAAGTGAATTTGGTTTTTTTATCATTATAAAATCTAGAGATAAAATTAAACTAATAATCTTATATTGGAAGAAGAGGTATGTGGTCTTAAGTTAATAAGTGCATAGCCTAAAAATTTATTAGATTAGAGATATAAAATTGATGTTTTAAGGTTTTCAAAAAACTACTTAAAAACCTTTTTTTCAATTTTAGTGAGTTTTCTTAAAATTTGTTCAATTTCTTTTTTTGCTTCTCTATTTACATGGTAATCATTTTCTGCTTTTAATCTATCTCTTTGTGCTGAACGATTTTGGCTCATTAAAATTACAGGAGCTTGAAGTGCTGCTAAACAAGATAAACAAAGATTTAATATAATAAAAGGCCAAGGGTCCCAATTATTTATGTAAGCAGTCATATTTAAATAAATCCAAAAACTAATAAAAACCAAAACGAAAATTATAAATGTCCAGCTTCCTGCCCATTTAGTTAATACATCTGCTGCTTTTTGTCCAGTAGTTCTATTATGTGAATAAAATGGTTTAAATTCATTTCCAGAATGTTTTATTTCTGGTTTTTCTTTATTTTTTGTTTTTTTTAATACCTTCTTTTTTTCCATATAATAGGATATAAAGGTGTATTTAAATAGGTTTTGGATTGGTTTTGAAATTTATATTTATAACTTATAAAATATTTAGCTTAAATGTGGAGAGCTTAAGCTTGCATGGGTATAACTTTAAGATGTAATAAAATCAAGAAATAGATAAGTTTTTAAAGGGAGTTTTCATATTTTTTTTGAGGTGTTTGACACCAGATGATTCTGGATAATTTAAAATGGAAAGTAAAATAAGCTTAAAACAGCATTTTAAGAATCTTAGAGATGAAGATAGAAGAAATTTAATAAGAGTGCTTGTAGAAGCAAAAAAAGAAGGTTTAGATTTTTATTTGACAGGAAGTTCTGCTCACTCTGAAGATTATCATGATATTGATGTTGTTGTTTCTAAAGGAAAGTTCGGGGAAAAATCTTTAGATAGAGTTATTGGGAAATTATTGATAGGATTTCCTTTACAAATTAAAAAAGTAACTCAAGCTAAAGAAGTGAGTTATGTTAACCATGAAGTAAATAAAAGATATGAAGTAAAATTAGGTGAGACAAATTTAGATATTTGTTATTCTAACGCTTCTGCGTCAAAATTTTTTTATTAATCCAGTTTGGTTTAGAAGGTTTTGATTTCAATAAGTTTTATTAAGGATTTATGTTTAGTTTAATTATGGTGAGATTAAAATCTGGATTGGAAATACATCAGCAACTTAATACTGGAAAGCTTTTTTGTAGATGCCCTTCAATATTAAGAAAAGATGAACCTGATTTCCAAGTTTATAGAAAATTACATGCTGTAGCTGGTGAAGAGGGGGTGGTAGATGTTGCTGCTAAATATGAGGTGGGAAAAGAAAAGGGATTTATTTATCAAGGATATGATACAACTTGTTTAGTGGAGTTAGATGAAGAACCTCCACATTTAATTAATCAAGAAGCTTTGAAAATTGCATTACATATTTCTCTTCTTTTACATTGTGAAATAATTCCTATTACTCAGATAATGAGAAAAACTGTTGTTGATGGAAGTAATACTTCTGGTTTCCAAAGAAGTGTTTTAATTGCAAGAGATGGATGGATTGAGACTGAATCTGGAAGGGTAAGTATTTCTTATGTTTATTTAGAAGAAGATGCTGCGAGAGCAGGTGGGGTTGAAGGTAAAAACAAGATTTTTAAATTAGATAGATTAGGTATTCCCTTAGTAGAGATTGTAACTGCTCCAGATATTAAATCTGCAGAACAATGCAAAGAAGTTGCTTTTCATATTGGAGATATTTTAAGGAGTTGTAATGTTAAAAGAGGTTTAGGGACAATTAGGCAGGATATTAATATTAGTATCCCTAAACATCCAAGAGCTGAAATTAAAGGTTTTCAAGACCCTAAGATTTTTGTAGATGTAGTAAATAAAGAGATTGAAAGGCAGAAAAAGAATTTAGAAGATAAAAAAATAGATTTAATCCCAGAAGTTAGAGGGGCTAATGAAGATGGAACAACAAGATTTTTAAGGCCTTTGCCTGGAAGTGCAAGAATGTATCCTGAAACAGATTTGCCTTTACTTAAAATTTCAAGGCAAATGATTAATGAGGCTAAGGAAAGTTTACCTAAATTAAGAATAGAAGTTAAAAAAGAACTAAGTGAGAAAGGACTTTCTGATGAAAGAATTAAATTATTATTAAAAGAAGTAAAACTTGAAGAATTTGAAAGTTTATTGAAGATAGTTAATGAACCTAAATTTATTTTCCAAGTTTTGATTGAAATTCCTAAAGAAATTGCAAGTCATGAAAATAAAGATGTTAGTGAGATTTTAACTTTAGATATTATTGAAAGTATTGTTCAGGCAGTTGTTAGTGGAAAAGTTAGAAAAGGAGATGTTAAACATATTATGGAAGAGATTGTTAATGGCAAAAGTTTTAAGGAAGCTATTGAGATTGAAAAAATAGATTTAGGAGAAATAGAATCTGAAATTGCTAAGATAGTTAAGGAAAAACCAGGCTTAAGTCTTGGGGCTTATATGGGTTTGGTTATGGCTAAGTTTAAAGGTAAAATTAGTGGTAGAGATGTTAATGAGGTTCTTGAGAAGTTGATGAAATAGAAAAATTTATATAGTTATATAAGTTTATATAACCTATGAATATACAAAAAATATTACATTATCCAAGATTGGATACTGTATTAATGGTGGAAAAATTGATTTATGATACTAGTGGGACATATACTAAAAAACAATTGTGGGAAAAACTTCCTAAAAAAGTAATGTATCAGACTTTTTCTGTAATCATTGATTATTTAATTTATTCTAAAAGGATTGCTGTTGATAGGGAGGGAAAAATTGCCTGGGTTTGGGATCCAGAAGGTGTTGAAAAATACTTAAAAAAGAAACATTTAATATGGCGGGAGTAAGTTCTGAAATAGTTTTTGGTGATGAAAAAGTTAAGAGTGCCTTTGAAAAACTGGATTCTGTTAAGGAACAAAACTTTCGCAAACAATTAATAAAAGCATTTAAAAATTTAAAAGAAGATGCTTATTGTGGGATTCAAATACCAAAAAGACTTATTCCAAAAGAATATATTAAAAGATTTAGTGTTTTAACTAATTTGTGGAAATATAATCTTCCAGATGCATGGAGATTAATTTATACTATAAAGAATGGAGATATTACAGTTCTTTCTGTCATCCTTGAATGGCTTGATCATAAGGAATATGAAAGAAGATTTAGATACTAAACAAATACTTTTATAAATTCTGAATGAGAGGTTAAATCATAATGAGAACATATATTTCAGAGGCATTTGATAAGAAAGGAAAAGTTGAATTACAGGGGTGGGTTCATGATTCAAGAGATTTGGGTAAAATCAGATTTCTTGTTTTAAAAGATATAAGTGGGAGAATTCAGATAACTGCCCATAAAGAAAAAGTTAGTGAAGAAATTTTTAAATTAGTTGATAAAATAACTAATGAAAGTGTGATTAAGATTGTTGGAAGTTTAAAAGAGAGTAAACAAGCTCCTGGTGGGAAAGAAGTAATTCCTGAGAAAATTGAAATAATTGCAAAAGCAGAACAGCCTTTACCTATTGATGTTAGTGATAGAAGCAAAACTGAATTGCCTAAAAGATTAGATTATAGGTTTTTAGATTTGCATAGGCAAAAAATTCAAGCGATTTTTAAGATTGAATCTACTTTAATGCAAGCTTATAGAGAATTTATGATTAAAGAAGGGGGAATTGAAGCTGTTTTTCCTTCAATTATTAGTTCAAGTTCAGAGGGGGGAACTGAATTATTTAAAATGAAATATTTTGAAAAAGAGGCATACTTATCTCAAAGTTGTCAGTTATATAAACAAATGTTGGCTTGTTCAATGGAAAAAGTTTTTACTATTTTTTGTGTTTGGAGGGCAGAAAAACATAATACTGTTAGACATTTGAATGAAGCAAGACAATTAGATTATGAAGAAGGGTTTGCAGATGAGTTTAAGGTTATGGATGTTTTAGCAAGATGTGTTCAATATATTGTTAAGGAAATCAAAGATAAAAGGAAAGAAGAATTAGAATTATTAGAAGTTAAATTAAAAATACCTAAAATAAAATATATGACTTTTGCAGAAGCATGTGATTTAATGAAAAAACACAAAGTTCATGCTGGTAAGGATGATTTATCTACTGAAGCTGAAAAAAAATTAGGAGAATTATATCCTGATACGATTGTGTTTGTTCATGATTGGCCAATTATAGGTAAACCTTTTTATATTATGCCTAAGGAAGGAAAAAAAGGAGAGAAACTTTCAGGAGGATTTGATGCAATTTATAATGGGGTTGAAATTAGTTCTGGTGGACAAAGGGTTCATATCCCAGAATTATTAGAAAAAAGATTAAGAGAAAAAGGTTTGAAGCCTAAGGATTTTAAATCATATATTGATAGTTTTAGATATGGTGCTCCGCATCATAGTGGGTGGGGGGTAGGTTTAGAACGTTTAATGACTCAAATGTTAGGGATTGCGAATATTAGAGAAGTTACTTTGTTTCCAAGAGATAGGGATAGGTTGACTCCTTGAATGAGGGCGGGTAGTTTTTTAAATGTGATTTTTTTGAGATAGTTTTTTAAGGCAAATCATATTCACAAACTCTTCCAGAAAGTCCTACTTTTTTATATCTTTCTTGATTTTCTAAAGTTTTGGGAGTATAGCCTAATTTTTGCATTATTTCATTTCCAGGACTTTCTAAAGCAGTAGTCCAAACTGCTTTTTTATCTTGGGTTATTAATTCATTCTTTAAACCAATAATCAATCTTGCTGCGATTAACCTATAGCACTGAGGATTTACTGAGAAGCCTATATTTCCTGGAACTCTTTTGTTTGCATGCTCATATGCAGAAGAGTGGGGATCATAAAAAACAGTTGTTTGCCCAACAACTAATTCTTCTTTACTATATTTTAATGCAGCGACTAAGGTTATATTGGTTTTTAAAGAAGGAATCCAAAGATTCATGATTTCCTCATCTGTTATTAGTTCTTTTCTTGGAATCCAAGGCATTTGATTTTCTTTTATTGCTGTATTAAAGTAATTTTGAACATCAGCAAAATCTTTGGGAATTTTTCCTATTCTTGGTTCTAATCTCGGTGCTCTTATAATTATTTCTCTTTTCATGGTTTTTTATTATTAGTTAGGTTTATAAATTTTATTGTTTGATTTTTATTATGAA
>JAFCDM010000032.1:6460-12252 GCA_017609695.1 Candidatus Pacearchaeota archaeon
ACTCAGAAATTAAAAATTTCTAATTCTCCAAATTCTGGGGATTTGAAAATATTAGCAATTGGAGATTTTCATGGAAAGTTTCCTATGCATTTGAAGAAGAAGATTGAGAAAGAGAATGTTAATTTGATAGTTGGAGTTGGGGATTATGCAGATACTTCTGTTTTAAGAGATATAGAATTTAAATTTTGGAAAAAACTTAAAACTGAAAAAAATTTTGAAAAAATATTGGGAAAAGAAAGATATTTAAGATTGCTTAAAAAAATCGTAAAATCACAAAAAATCATTTTAAATTCTTTAAAAAAATTAAATAAACCTTTTTTTGGAATTTATGGGAATTCAGATTATTTAAATAAAGATGTTAAAAAATATTCTTTGAATGGATTAGAATCTTTTTTTAAGACTTCTCTTTTTTGTTTATTAAAGACAAGCAAGAAAAGATTTAAGGGGATTTTTATTAGGGGGCTTTCAGGATATAGGGGGGCTTCTTCTAAGGGGCTGATAAATATTGATAATGTTAAAAAGAAGAAACTGAAAAAATTTAATGAGGGGTGGGTTAAGAGATTAAAAAGATTATTTACAAATTACAATAATAAAAAATTTAATGTTTTTGTTGTTCATGATGTTCCTTATGGTTATTTTGATGTGATTAGATATAAAAAAAGCCCTCTTTATGGGAAGAGTATCGGAGACAAATATATCCTTAGGTTTATTAAAAAATATCAACCTTCTTTAGTTTTATGTGGACATATGCATGAGTATCAAGGAAAAAAGAAGATTGGTAAAACTATTTTAATTACAACAGGTTCTGCTGCTGATGGAAAAGCAGTTATTATTGAAATTGATGAGAAGAAAGGAAAGATTAAGAAAATTAAGTTTATTCAGTGATTTTCTTAACTACCCCAATTGTTGAATTTACATTTACTTCAACTAAATCATTATCTTTTAAAATTTCTGTCGCATTATCTGTTCCAACTATACAAGGGATTCCTAATTCTCTGGTGACTATTGCCGCATGGCATGTAACTCCTCCTTCATCAGTGATTATTGCAGCTGCTTTTTCCATGTAAGGAACAAAATCAGGAGTTGTCATTGTAGTTACAAGAATATCTCCTTTTTCTAATTTTTTTCCATCATTAGAATCTAATAAAACTTTAACTCTCCCTCTTGCAAATCCTTTAGAAGCAGCCATTCCTGTTAATTCTTTTTTATCTTCTTTCTCTAAGATTATATCTAAAAATTTTTGAGCATCTTCCTCAAAGTAATTTGTGTATCCCTCTGGTTCTGTGATTTTAAATTGTTTATCCCTTTTTTGTTCTTTTCCATATACTCCTAAACTAATTTTATTTTTTAAAAGCGCATTTTCAAGATCTTTTGGATAAATATTTGCTGCTTTATAGGGTTGAAGATTAAAAAGCAATCCTATTTTTCCCATTAAATTATTTGTCCAATTTACATGTGATTTTCCAATTAACTCTTTTCTATCATCTTGCATTATACAAAGTAAATGAAAGTTTTTAATCATTGTTTTTGTTTCTGCATCAATATTATACTTATTGTAAATTTCCTGTTGTTCTTTTCTAATATTCGGATAAAAATTAATTGTTCTTTTAAGTTCTTCTTTTAAGTTTATATTTTTTTCAATTAATTTTTTTATTTCATAAAAATAATGTTTTTCGTCAAATAATTCTGGACCCACATGTCCAAAAGGAATCCAATGATATTTTTTTGTTAATTCTTTTAAAAGATTATATTCTGTGATTTTTTGAAATTCTTTGAAGTCATCTTCTTTAATTATTTTTTTTGCTGTTTCATTTTCTAAGACTTTAAGAGTTGCTTTTATTAAATCAATTTTTTCTCTATTTGTGAAAGTTTGTATGGAGCAAGTAGAGATTGTTTGTATTTTACTAAAGCTAGTGCAACCTTTTTTTTCTAATCTCTGTGTAATTTCTTCTAAATATTCGTCTGAAATTCTAAACCAGATTCCATTATAGAATTCATATTTAGTGTAAATTTCTCTAAACTTATTGTATAATGCCCATAATTGTTTTTTACTTGCTTTTTTTATTTTTTCTTTTGAAAGTTCGTTTAAGCAAAAATCTAAAAGCATTTTTCCATATTTATTTGTAAGATGTTTTCTGTATGTGATATATTCTGGGTTTTCTAAGGCTTTTTTTAGTAATACTTTCCTTGATTTTTCTATTGTTTCTCTATCTATTGTAATAATTCCACTCATCTCTCCGAGATTATAAGTCGCATATGCTTTATGAAGTGAACCTGTTTCTTGTTTTCCATAATCTTTAAAATTTCCTTCTATACTCCATTTTATTGGAAAATTAGCATAACCTTTGTTAGATCTTTTTCTAGGTTTTGAAATTAACCCTTTTCTTTTCAAATTTTTTAGTTCTTCTAAAATCCATTTATGTTTTTCTTGTATCATTTTAAATTGTTTAACTCCTTAGTAGTAATTATTAAATTATCTATTTAAATATATGACACCCCCTTGGGGGTGGCATAATAAGGTTTAAAAACATTGAAATTCTGTGTGATTATGGAAGAAATTCAGAATTATCAAGAATTTGGATTAACGAAAAATGAAGGTAAAGTTTATTCTGTTTTAATTGAATTTGGTAAATTAGGTTCTAGCAGGATAAGTAGGGAGAGTGGGGTTTCATATAGTAAAATCTATAATGTTTTAGACTCTCTAATTGGAAAAGGATTAGTTAAGATTATCCCTGAGAAAACAAAAAAATTTGTTCCAACAAATCCTGAATTTTTGATAAAATTAATAGAGGATAAGCAAGAAGTTTTAGAAAAAGCAAAAGAAAAAGCAAGGCAAATGAAGCAGTATTATGAGATTAAGGATAAAAATCCTGTTTTAGTCGGAATCGGTAAAAAAGGATTTTATAAAATAGTTAAAGAGTTGGGAGAGGTTGAAAATTTTGAATATTCTCTTAAATATTCTTCAGAATATAGGCTAGATTGGGTTAGAAATACAATTCTTCGTTTAAAAAAAGGAAAAGAGATTAAATCTTTGACAAGGTATGACAAAGAAACAGAAAAAGATGTTAAAAAATATCTAAAAATTAATAAAAACATAAGGAAAATTCAAAATAATGGAATTGCTATGGATATTAGGGATGGTTGTGTTATGATAGCTTTAATTAAATCAAATATGACTCTGCTTATTAAAGACAAAGCATTTGTTGAAATTATGAAGAAAATGTTTTTAGAAACTTATAAAACTGCTGAGAAGATTAAATAATTTTAAATATGCATTTCTAAAACCATAACATTTAAATATATAAAATATTATACAAATGTATAAATAAATATATAAATGTATAATTATATAGACAATGAAAAAAGGCAATCAGGATAAGGTTTTGGAGGTTTTTTTTGATAATCCTACTGAAAAATTTTATATTAGAGAAATTGCAAGGATTACAAAGTTAAACCCAAATACAATTATTAATATTTCTGAAAAATTAATAAGAGAAGGGCTTATTAGGAGAGAGAAAAAAGAACATGTTGTGGAATTATCTGCTGATTTAGATAATGAGAATTTTAAAAATAAAAAAAGATTGTCAAATTTTCGAAGAATCTTGGAATGTGGAATTGTTAATATTTTAAAGAGTAAGTTTGATTCTGAAGTTATTTCTATTATCGGAAGTTATTCAAGGGGTGAAGACATAGGAGAAAGTGATATTGATATTGTTGTTATGACCAAAAAAGAATATGAAGATACAGACTTAAAGAAGTATGAAAAGATTCTTAACAGAGATATACATCTGATTGTTACAGATTATACTAAAATCTCTGATGAATTTTATACAAATTTATTAAACGGAATTATTTTATATGGTTATATGAGAAAAAAATAAAATGGAAAGTTTTGAGAGTTTTGTTAAAAAAAATATTGTAAGAAAAGGATTTTTAGATAAACAAAGGGCTAAAAAACTTGTTAAAGATGGAAAAAAGAGGATAATTGATTTAGATTTATTGGATGTTAATAAATTGCCTAAATTTGTTTTTGAGAATATTTATGATGCAATAAGGGATTTTTTATATGCAATTCTCTTAAGTGAAGGTTATCACACAAAATCTCATAAAGCTCCTATCTCTTATTTATTAAACAAAGGTTTTGATGTTTATATTGTAAATAAATTAGATAAATTCAGGTATAAAAGAAATGGCTCTAAATATTATGGAGATGATATTTCCATTGAAGAAGCAAAAGATATAAAGGCCTTTTATCTTGAAATTAAAGATAAGATAAATAAAATTTTAAAGGAAATTGAATATGGATAAAAACCAAGTTCGCAGACAAGCAAAGCAAATTTTAGATAAATTTGCAAAATCCCTTTCTAAGATTAAAACTAAAGAGAGTGGAGAAGATTTTTATGTTGATAGAGAAGAATTTGAAAGAAAAGAAAATGAAGGGTGTGGTGGAGAAAAAGGGTTTAGAAAAAGGATGCTGAAAAATGCTCCTGAACATAATGACGATTTTGTGATTGTTGAGAGGGGGGATTGGAAATGATAATTAATTTTATTGGGGAAAAGTATGGTTTGTCTTGTCCAGCTGCAAGATATCTTACTATAAATGTTGGGATTAGAATTAGTTTTTTGGATTATTGGGATCATTTGAAAGTTTTGAAAAACTTAGGACTTTCAAAATTAGAATTAGAAAAAGCTAAAGAATGTTTAAAGGAGAGGAGGGATTGGAAATGATAAGACAAAAAGATTATTTACCAGGAGTAGTTAAATATTATCTTAATCATATTGGGATTCTTGATGGGGAATTAGATTATAAGAATAGAAAAGTTATTTTAGGTATGTTGTGTGCTTCTGAAAATCAATTAGAAAGAGCAATTAAAGAATTAGATAAATTACCTTGGTATTTGAATTAAAATGATAAGACAAAAATTAAACAACCTTTCTTAAAAAGAAAGCTTGAACAAAGAAATACCTTTTAATGCTAAAAGGTATACTAAAAGTAAAGTTTAATTTTTCATTAAAAAATAAAAGAAAAATGATAAAACAAAAATTAAGAGATATAAAATCAGGGAAATTAAGTGCAGAGCAGAATATAAAAAATTTTCTTAAAAAAATAGAAAAAGAAAATCCAAAAATAAATGCAATTTTACATATTAATAATAATGTGATTTCTCAGGCTAAGGTTGTTGATAAAAAAATAAAATCTGGGAAAGCAGGAAAATTAGCTGGCTTAGGATTTATTGTCAAAAGCAATATTAATGTTTTGGGTTTGATTTGTAATTGTGCTTCTAAAACTCTTAAAAATTATAAAGCAACTTATAATGCAAGTGTTATTGATAAGTTGTTAAAAGAAGATGCAATTGTTTTGGGCATGGCTAATATGGATGAATTTGCATGTGGGGCTACTGGTGAAAATAGTGCTTTTGTAATTTGTAAAAATCCTAAAGCTATTGATAGAATTCCTGGTGGAAGTTCAAGTGGTTCTGCAGCTGCTGTTGCAGCAGGTTTTTGTGATTTTTCTTTAGGAAGTGATACAGGAGGGAGCATTAGAAATCCAGCTTCTAATTGTGGGGTTGTTGGAATGAAGCCCTCTTATGGTGTGGTTAGTCGTTATGGTTTAATTGATTTATCTATGAGTTTGGACCAAATTGGGGTTTTAGGAGATTGTGTTGAAGATTGTGAGATTATTTTTAATATGATTCATGGAAAAGATGAAAGAGATGCAACAAGCAGAAATTTTGATAATAAGAAGAAGGAGAGAAAGAAAATTAAAATTGGTGTTCCTAAGATAAGTGCTG
>JAFCDM010000117.1 GCA_017609695.1 Candidatus Pacearchaeota archaeon
ATTTTAAACTTCATGAATATTTATCTTGAATAATTATTTAAAAGATTTCATAATAAAGGAGGGGAAATTAAAAATTAAATTTTAAAATTATGGGATTATTTAATACAAAAGAAAAAAGAGGTATTTAAGAAAGTGAAAAAAAATGTTTCTATCTTATTAATTATATTATGCATTTTAGCTATTTCTATCTTAATTTTATTTGCAGAAGAAGTTAAATATGATTTTAGGAAAACAAACTGGGGGATGAGTAAAGAACAAGTTAAGGCAACAGAAGATAAGAAACCTAATTTTGAAGATAATACTATGTTGAGTTATGAGGTAACGATTAGTGAAAAAGATTTTGAGTGTGCCTATTTATTTTTAGAAGATAAACTTTATGGTAGCGGATATTTATTTTTTGGGGAACATACTAATAAAAATCTTTATATCGATGATTATGAAGAGCTAAAAGAAATTCTAACCAAAGAGTATGGAAAGCCAAAAATAGATAAAGCAACATGGAAAAATGATTTGTTTAAAAATTTGGAAAGTAGTAATGAACTTATTTCGGAACTGAAGGAAAATATAAAAGAAAAAGAAAAACAGATTGAGAAACTAAGAGCCAATTTAACTAAAGAAAAGAAAGATTTAGAGCAAGAATATACTGATAAATTATCTATTTTAGCAGAGAAAAAAGCAAAACTAGACGCTTCGTTAGCGGAAAAGGAGAAGATCTGGTTGGATAAAGATAAAGAAAAAGAACAATTTATTATTAAATTAGAGGAGGAGGTCAAAGAATATAAAAAGAATATAAGTAGGTTATATAATGAAATAGCTAATTTAAAAATCCAGCTAACCAAAGAAAAGAAAGATTTAGAGAAAGAATATGCTGATAAGTTATCTGAATTAAGGGAAGAAAAAATCAAACTTGGAACTTTGTTAGCAGAAAAAGAAGCAGAATATGCTGATAGATTATCCTTATTAGATGAACAAAGCCGGGGACTTGCTATTTCTATCGGTGATTTAGAATACGGGGCTTCGTGGGAAACTTCTACCACAAAAATAGATTTAATGCTATTGGGTGATAATTATAAAATTAAATTAATTTTATCTTATATCAGCAAAGAATTAGAAGAATGGGTAAAGCAAACAAAAGAAAAGGAAACCTTAAAAAATTTCTAAAAAGAATGAAAGGGTATTTAAGAAAATGAAAAGAAAATGTTTTTTTGTAATTTTATTTCTAACATTAGCTATATTTTTGTCAGGTTGTGGAGGGGTTACCACTCCTAAGAAGTTAGATGCAGGATTCACTATAACTGATTGGGAGATTAATAGTCTTGGCTATGTAGAAGTTTACTATACTATTAAAAATACTGGAAACATAACAATAGATTATTATGAAGTTTATTTTAAAGCAGCATGTAGCGATGAAAGTATATATCAAGATTTTGATAATGGTTTAAATGTAAAAAGGAGAAGAATTATCAGATTATACTTATATTTTAGTACCTTCTGGGAAGAATGTAGTATCAGTTTATGTTAGCGATTATGATTTAACTAATTACAATTATTTATGGAGTTATTAAAATAAAAAAATGGTTAAGTAGACGAACTTATTTTTATGCTGGAAGGAAAGGGTTTTGAACTTAGTTTCGTTGATACTGATTCCTTGCAGGCTAAAAAAGAAGGCAATTATGGAAATTACCGAAGAAGCCGAAAAGTATATCAGAAATTTAGCGAGCCCGCTTTTTCCTCACTCCAAGTGAGTCTTTATCATGCAAGTGCAAAAAAATATACGAGATATTAACAGTTGCGGGCGTAGATGATAATAGTAACTCAATTGAAGCAACAGAAAGAGTAGATTTTCTACCCAAATAGAATTAGATCAATATATACAACAATAAACATTGCTAAACAAGAGGAGTGCCTCTTGTTATAATGATTGAAGTTTTAAATATTTTTGCTATCGGATAGTAATTTCAGAAGATAAAAAAATATATTAACTAAAGTATTATACCAACTAAAAACTTTTAACCCACCTAATAGGAAGTTTAAGCTAATTCAAAAGTTAAAGCTTTCCTTGAAAGTCAATCTATTTTTAATTCCTAACAGATGCTTATTACTTCTTCTAATTTATGATACACCTTTCAGTTTCACCACTCATACAAAAAGTTGCGAAAATTGTCTTGTTTGGGAGATGACATTTCATGCTCTTTAATTTGAATGCTTAAAGGGTTTTATATATCAGAATTTAAAAAAGATATTCTTGATTTCCCATGTTTAAATCTGAATATATGAATTAGTATCTTATCCCATAAAAGCACGCTTTCAGACAGCCACCCGGGGAGCCAGAAAATTCCAAGCCCTTTGACATTTTGCTGGAGTGTTTTTTTGGTTTTTGATATTTTTTACTAAAAAAGAAGGATTTAATCATTTCATCTTGAGGAGAACTACCTTATTAGATTTTATACCTAGATTAAAAACATATTTGTTGTCTTCTGTGTAAAAGCACTTCATTTACTTTTTTTGTCGATAACAAAGTTCTTATTTTATAAACATTTTAAATTTCAAGTTGATGTCATTTTATCGTATTTTTTGTTAAATGTTGACAAATCCGTATAGAAAAACTAAACTAAAAACAAAGAAAAATATATTTTGAACATGTTCAGAAATAAATAAGTTAGGCACAAAAAACTAAATATTGGATATGAAAATGAACCATAAGATTATTGCATCATTACCCAAAATAGAGCTTCATCTTCACCTTGATTGTTCATTAAGCTTTGATGTTGTCAAACAACTGCGACCGGATATATC
>JAFCDM010000033.1 GCA_017609695.1 Candidatus Pacearchaeota archaeon
TCTTACAGGAAATTGTTTTGATTCTACATCAACACCAATGGGTGAATCTTTTAAAACACTTAATTCACTTACTTCTTCTAAATCAATTTTATTAAAACTAAATGCAAAATCATTTTTTGCACCCAAAGAAGATTTCAAATCAGAGTAGCCTGTTTCATAATCTTGTTTTAAATTTACAATTTTTTCCCATACGACCATATCTTCTTCTGAATAAACACCTAACTCATAACTATCAAATAAAGTATTTTTTACACCACTTCCAAAAACTTCATTAGAAAAATAAATATTCAATTTTAAGGGGTTTGTATTGGGCTCAGAAACTTCTTTAAAACTATTTCCATATTCAGAAGGGAGAATATATTCTGAACCCGCCCCACTTTCAATACCTATCACAGAAATTCTTCCAATTGTAGAACTAATTTCATCTATAAAACTATCTCGGATATCATCAATTCCTGAAACACTTTCTTTTGTTTTTGCAAAAGGATTAATAAATATAAAAATGAAAATTATAGCTCCAATAAACAAAGCAAATGAAAGTATAACCTCTAAATGCCCCTGCGCCTTCAAATCTCTTTTTTTTATCATTTTTTGTTTTACCTATTTTACTCTTTACTTATATCCCTATAAAACATAAGCTGCTGTTATTAGCTTAATCTACAACCTGCATCTCGTTCCTTTTTATAAAGTTATAAGTTTTAAGCTTAATCTTACTCTATGTGTCCTTCCTATTTTTTTGATTATTGGTTTTAATCTTAATTTTTTACTAACATTTCGTTAAGTTTTATAAGTTATTAGTTTATTCATTTTATTAATCCTCTATAATATTTAAATCATCCTCCTAAAAAGATTTTCGCTCCTGTTCCAATTAATACAGCCAATAATACTAAAATAAAAGAATGTTTTAAACCAGCTCTAACTTTTCCTTCAGAAAGTTTCCCGATTACTAATCCTGCAAAAAAGCCTTGGACAAGTAATAACCAAAGAAAAGGTCTTGTTAATTCCTCAGAGCTTGCAGTTCCTTCACCACCAAACATTCCTTCAAATCCAGTCCCATATGAACCAATATCTGCACCACCAACATTTCCCAAATCTGTAGCAATAGGTAAAATTTTGAATTGCATAACTAACATAATTATAATAAAAATCAAGAAAATAATATATCCTTGAACAACAAGATTATACATAGCAGCTTTTCTTTCTTTTCTTAATTTTTCAATTTGTGCAACAGATTTTGCAACAGATTCTAAAACGTCTTCAATTCTTCCACCAGCTTGTTCAGATTCACTAATAATAATCACTGCCCGGGTTATTGTTGGGCTTCCAACATCTCTTGCAAAAGTTTGAAATGCAATTTTAATAGGAATCCCTAATGAAATCTGATTTGCAAGTTTTTGGACATAAGGAGTTAAATTTCCATAGTTTTTTGTCCTGATATTTAAAATACTCTTACTAATTGGAGTTCCTGCTTTAACACTTTCAACTAAATTTCTTGCAAATTCTAAAAACATTTCTTCTTTTTCTCTTGTTGAACTAGACTCTATAAGCAGAGAGATAAAAAAAGGCAAACCTGCTATGACAAAAGCAATTCCTAAAAGAAAATAAAATAAATCAGTTCCTCTAAGGAAAATAAAAGATAAAATAACTATCATTAAAGAGATAATCATACTTATTATCTGTGATTTTTTAATTTCTATTCCAAACAATTTTCTTTGTTTTTTTATCATTTTTTGTTCTTTATTTAATATGCCCATAATCTTATATCCTTCTAGAGATTTAGCAGATTAGCTTAAGCCTTACCCATCTCTCCTTTCTATTTTATACATTATTAGTTTATTTTATCAGCTTAATCTCCAACCCACACCTCATTAAGTTTTATAAGCTATTAGTTTCTTTTTTCTTTCCTCCAGTTACAATTTTGGTTGTTTTAGTTTTAAAAACATGATAAAAAGTAAATTAAGGAAAACTATTGCTAATATTACTAAAAAACCAAGAGTTTTAACACCTAATCCCATAAAAGAAGTTAAAGTTCCTGTGCTACCCATAACTACAAATAACAATAATAATATCATTGGAGCTGCAATTGCAATACTAATATAAATATCCATAAAAGTTTCAGAAGTTTTAGTATATTTCTCTCTTTCTAACCTATATTCAAATAATAAAGATTCAGCATGTTTGTCTAAGAAAATATGTAAATCTCCTCCAGAAGTCATAGCCGTAGCAAAACCATCTAATAATCCTTTTAGTTTAGGGGAAGGGCAAGAACGAGAGATTCTTTTTAAAGCACTTATGACATCTAGTCCATGAAAATTAATCAGATTCATTAATTTCTTAAACTCTATGTTTGAATATTTATACTCTTTATTCTTTAAAATAATTTTAAAAATATTCACAGGCTCTATACCAGAAGTAGCTATGGCAGACATATGTATAGCAACAAAAGGTAGTTCTTGATCAATTTTTGCACCTAGGCTTTTACCCTCGGTAACAGGATAAATATACATTAAAAATCCAGCACCAAGGGGGATAACAAAAAGAACCCAAAAAACCTTTACTATTCTTAATAAAATTGATTCTCCAGCAACACTTAAAAATGGAAATAACAGACTTACTTTAAAAAATAATAATAAAATAAACACAAATATACTAATAAAAAAACTAATTAAAATAGTTAAAAAAATCATTGAAACATAAGTTCCTACGATAAAACGAGAATTCATTTTTCTAAGGTTTCGATTTAATTTATTAAAGTGCCCTTTAGCAATAAGACTATTTGAAAAATTTCTAAAAAACTTATTAGCTAGTTTAGCATATGAACTTGGTTTTCCAAATATCCCAGAAGTCTTTTCAACAGCATATTTCTTCTTAAGCTTATTTATTGAAAGATTACTTTTACTTAAATTTTCTAAAAAAATTAATCTATCTTTATTATCAATTGTAAGAGAAACTTGTTCTTCTTCTGGTTTAGGTTGGTATTTAAGCTTAACAAATTTTTTTGTTTGAACAGGTTTAGCAACAGATTGTCCAAGGGTATCAGAGGGAAGTTTTTTATACAACCCAACGCCACCTAATAATCCAGGAGTTGAATTATTCAGTATTTTTAATTGATTTCTTAGCGCAGAAATAGAATTAATCAAAAGCATTTTTTCTTTTACATTTATAGAAGATTGATTATTAGTTTCTAAATTTTGAATTATATCTAACTGATTTGTAAAAATATACATTTCTCTGATTATTTCTGCAATGTGTTTCAAATTTTGTTGTAATGCTTCAAATGTCATTTTAGATTTTATTTCCAGTTTTAGGTTTATCTTCAATTATTACAGAAATCTTAGCTTGAGATTCTAGAATTTCTTGTTTAGCTTTATTAAAATCTTCAGCATTATTGTTAGCATAAGCTTTTTCTACTTTCTTAGAAGATGCCTGCATAGTTTCAACTAATTGAGCTAAATTTTTTAATTGTTGTAAATCTAACATTTTTTATCCCTCATTTTGTTTTAATTTCTTTTTCTAATTTATCTAAAACAGCAATATTAACAAATTGTTTTGCATTAGAATACTTAATTTTCATATATTTATTTTTAACTAATCTCTGAACTTTCTTCAGTAAATCTTCATCTATTTTTACTACTCCTACCATCTTATTTTAAATATTTTTATTCCACCCTTTTTTTGATATTAAAGTTACTTTCAGTAACTTTAAGTAACTTATATTTATAAAGTTATGGATTAGGTATAATGCACCACAATAATCTTTAAAAAAACAAAATTTATATAATTATATGATAAAGCTAAAACCTCTTGAAGAAATAAGCATACAGAATTCAGGGGATTTACTTTTGCTTAAATTAGAAAGTTCCAACAGCTCTGAAAAAGAAAAGGGACCACGTATCCCGGGATACTTTTTTAATGGTAAATTTAAAAGTCTTCCTGGGAACAGCTATCCTTTAAAGGAAACTTATGTGGCTTTAAAAGAAAGAGCAGTAGACATCACTGATGGAACTTATTTAGGTTCTAAAATTTTAGGTTATGAAGTTGTAAGAAAGTTTAAGAAAGAGAAATAATTTCTCATTTAATCCCAAAAGCACTTAAAACTGCACTTGGATTTTTATGATATTGATTAATTATTTTTTGAGTTTGTTTAAATTCAAAAATTCCTCGCCTTTGCAATTCATATAAAAGCCTAGTTCGTATTATAAATTCTTTATTTAACTCTTCAACATTTTTTCCATACTTTTTAGCAATTTTTTGAAAAACTTTACTATCTTTTTTAAAATAAAAAACATTATCTCTTGAATTCCAAACAAAAGGAACATTAGTTAATGCAACCCCCTTGTTATCCACATTAATTATTTCCACAATCTCCCTTAATTTTCTTGTTTGTTGTCTATTTATTACTGTATGAGTCATTATTGCAACACAATCTAAGGTATTTAAGAGAGTGGGGGACAACTCTATAGGAGGAGTTTCTAATCTTTTAATAAGGGTATCAACAGAATCTGAGTGAATTGTGCTAATTGAAGAATGTCCTGATGCCATCCCTTGAAATAATACAAAGGCTTCTTTTCCTCTTACTTCTCCAACAATAACATAATCTGGATTTTGCCTAAATGAGTTTTTTAATAAACTAAATAAATCAACTTCTCCTGTTTTCCCTTGTCCTAAAGGGGTTCTTGCAACACTTGGAAGCCAGTTTTCACGAGGAATATTTAATTCCTTTGTATCTTCAATTGAAACAACTCTTGCTTCAGGAGGAATAAAAAATGCAATTGCATTTAGTAAGGTTGTTTTTCCAGAAGCAGTTGAACCAGAAATTAAAATATTTGATTTATGTTCTAATAATATCCAAAAATATGCTAACATTTCTGGGCTCAAAGTTCCCATGTTTAGTAATTGAATTGGGGTCCAAGGAATTTTTGTAAATTTTCTAATAGTAAAAGTAGGCCCCCGACTTGTTATGTCTTTAGTATATGTAGCATTAACTCTTGAACCATCAGACAAAGAGCCATCTAATAAGGGACTAGCATAAGAAATATATTTACCACACCTTTGAGCAAGTTTTTCAACAAAACTAGAAAGATCCTCCATTGAAATATATTTTATATTTGTCTTCATATTCCTATAAAGTCTATGAACAATATAAACAGGGGTATTAACCCCATTACACTCTATGTCTTCAATAAAAAAATCCTTAATTATTGGTTCTATTTCATTTAGACCAATAAAATCCCTAAACAAATAATAAAATATCTTAGTATACGAATCTTCATTTATTTTTAATCCAAGCTCTTCTATTAATAACAAAGAAGTTTTCTCTATATACTTAATCGTGGATTCTTTTGTTTTTTCAACTAGTAGGTTTAAATTAACCATTTCTGCAAGATTTTTTTCTAAAACTTCTAAAAAAGATTTTTCTTCTTCAGATAAAAGAGGTTCTTCAATCTCATAAATTAATTCCCCTTCCTGACTATTCCAATAAATATGCACACTAACATAAGGAGGAATTAAAGCATATCTAACATTAATTTTAGTTTTATCATGGATTTTAGGTAAGGAAGGAATACTTGGATTTAAATTAATTTGTATTTGTTTCATTTTTTCTGATTGTTATAAATAGATTTAATTTGATTTTCACTTAAAACATCATCAAATACCATTATATTGTCTATTGAGCCATTGAAATAATCCCCATATCCTGGTGCTTGAGAAACTCCAATATAATTATAAGTCATTTCCTGGTTAGTAGTAGGGGTAGTGCTAATATTGGAAGGGACACCATCCACATAAAATTCTATATTGGTTTCCCCGAAAACAAGAGAAAACATATGCCATAGATTATCTGAGGTATCTATCTTTGAATCTAAATATCTCCACCATACATTATTTTGATAAGACTCTATCCTTATCTCATTTAGGGAATTAGGGCTATCATATTTTATTTCAATTTGACCAGAATACCCATTTAAATGATCGGCAAAAAGAGTATCATAATCTAAAGAATCTCTTTTCATCCACCAAGAAATTACAGAATTATCACAATAAACTGAAATAGGATTACTAAATTCTACATAATCATCAAAACCATCTAAAACTAATTCTTGGTTAACAATCCTTGATCCATTTTTTAAAGTCCCATGATTCCCTCCAACATCATCTTC
>JAFCDM010000034.1 GCA_017609695.1 Candidatus Pacearchaeota archaeon
TTTCCTCATCTTCCTACTTTTTTTCCATTTCCTATAAATAAACCAGATAAGAATCAATACAATAATAATCCCTGCATAAAGGGTTGTGTTATTTCTTTTCATTAAACCAAGCTCAATAGCCTGATTTTCAGTATAAACCTTTAACCCAATATCAAATTCTTCTGTATATTCTTTATTTAAAGAATCTTTATATGTAATTACAACTGGAAGATTAATATTAGTTGGTGAATTTTCTTTAAAATATATTTTAAATTCAGCAGAATCAAAATCATCACTATCCACATCCCCAATATAAATATTTTCTGAAGATAATAATGTATAATAAGTTGATGTATCAACTTCTATTTCTAAAAATTTAACATCTGATAATCCTTTATTTATTATTTTAATATCTAATTCATTTTCTTTTGATTTTAATAATAACCCTTCTTCAAAACTAACGCCCATAATAGGTGCTGAATTAACAGTCATACTTATTAAAGAATCTTTGTTCTTAATCATCTCTTCTCCCTCATATCTATAACTTATTTTAACTGGAATTTTATATATTCCAGATTCAGCATCACTTAAAGCAATTACTTCAAATTCAACATATTTTGTTTTACCTTCATTTAAACTTTCAATACCAAATTCTGATGCAGAATCATAAGGTGCAAAAGGCACTAAACTTAAATCTAAAACCACACTAATATCTTCAATATTTGATTCACCATTATTCTCTATACCTAATTTAATACGAGAAGTTTCTCCAGGAACAATTTCTTCTGGATTCATTTGAACAGAATCAATAACAAGTGCTTGAACACTTGTTAAACTAATTAAAATCATAATTCCGAGTATGATTGGTAGTGTTTGTGTTTTCATTTTAAGGGAATCTATCTCCTATTTTATATTCTTGGTAAAACCCCTTACCCTCTTTATTAGTAGTTAAAGGGACTACTCTTGATTGCCATGTAAGTTTTGCATCAAGAAAACCAACCATCTGGGGCAAGTTTCCATAATCATCTTTTTCATGTTGAATTCCTAAGTCATCAACTTCAGGCATAGTCCTGACACTCCTAACTTTCCCAACAAGGTCTGATAATTTTATGGGTTTTTTAAGGTCTAGACCAGAAACATCCGTTATATATTTTTTTAGGGAGTGAACCTCGTCATTTTTAGGCAAGATTTCAGGATTAATTGGAAAATCTCTTGAATAATCTTTTTTTCTATTCATCTTTAAAAACCATTCCCCATTAGTTGATTTTAGAGCTTCATAACTATCATAAAATCTTCCATCTTTCCCCCTATATCGAAGTTTATTTATCATTTTATTTTATCTTCATTATTTAGTAGTAACCTTATCCAAAATCTCTTTATAAACTTTTTGGTTTTCAAGATAGCTGTTTTTCTTCTTATCTATTTTATTTATCTGATATGCTTAAACTTTCTCTTAAGATTCTTGACAAAAGTTTTTGATTTTCCATAATCTCTACAAGAGATTTATCAGTTTGTTGAAATAATTTTTCTAATTTGTCAACCATAGAGATTATATTTTCTGTATCTAAATCTTTTAAAAAAGGAAGTTTTTTATCTTTTTCAGAAATCATTAAATCTTGTTTTGTTAATCCGTATTTTTCAAGTTGTAAATCAATATTTAATTCAGGGTCATCCCATCTTATTCCAGATTCAGCTTTTTTATTATAAAAATCAGTACATTTATATTGAAAAATAGTATTATCTTCTAATGCTAAAAAACCATGAGCAAAACCTTTTGGAACAAATAATTCCTTTTTATTTTTCTCATTAAGCTCAATAGAAAATTTTTGAAGATAGGTTTGAGACTCTTTTCTTAAATCAATACAAATGTCCAAGACTTTTCCTTTAATAACTCTTACAAATTTTCCTTGTGCAAAAGGTGGTTTTTGAAGATGAAATCCTCTAAATACACCTTTTTTTGATATAGATTGATTATCCTGAACAAAGTTTATTGGTAAGCCTTGTTTTTTAAATTCGTTTTCATTATAACTTTCAAAAAAACATCCCCTTTCATCTTCATATGTCTTAGGATTAATTATAACTAATCCTTCAAATTTGGTTTTTTGTATTTCGTCTTCTTTTTCCATATCTTAAAACCCTAAAATCTATTTAAATAATTTATTAAGGTAGAATATCCTCTCCATCTCTCTTATTGTTTTTCTATTTTATTTATTTATACTTAAACTTTCTTTTAAGATTCAAATCCTTTCTCAGTTTCTTGAGATAATTTTTCTAATCCATCTCTTTCTTCTAAACTTAAAATATTTTTCTCTCTATATTCCTTAATTAATCTTAAGGCGTTTGTTTGATGAATCCTAATTTCTCTTAAGTTTTGAGATGTTCCAGCATAAGTCAATTGATCTTTGATTTCTCTTAATAATTCCTCATATTCCATTTTTTAATTTTTCACTTAACAATCTTCCCATCTTTAAGTTTATAAATTTTATTAGCATAGCTTGCAACATCATGGTCATGAGTAACTAAAATAACTGTTTTACCTTGTTTACTTAATTTAACAAACATTTCAGCAATCTCTTTACTTCTCTTACTATCTAAATTTCCAGTAGGTTCATCAGCCAATATAACCTCTGGATCATTTGCTAATGCTCTTGCAACAGCAACTCTTTGTCTTTCTCCACCAGATAACTCATTAGGAACATGAGTTAATCTATGCCCTAAACCCAAATCTTCAAGTAATTTAGTAGCTCTTTCTTTTCTTTCTTCTAATTCAACATCTTGAAATATCATCGGTAGCATAACATTTTCTAAAGCAGTTAAAGTAGGAATTAAATTAAAAGTTTGAAAAATAAACCCAATTTTCTTACCTCTTAATTGAGCTAATTCTGATTCATGTAAATGTTCAATATTTACATTATCCAGGTAAATATCTCCAAAAGTAGCTAAATCTAATGCTCCAACTAAATTCATCATTGTTGATTTTCCACTACCAGAAGGACCAACAATAGCAATAAAATCCCCCTCATTGATAACCAAATCCACACCATCAACAGCACGGATTATAGAATCTCCGACTTGATAGTCTTTATGCACATTTTTTAATTCAATTATTGTTTGTTTTTTCATCTTACTTCTTTTATACACATTTCCTTTTTAAATCTTTTGTATTGTTACCCTTTAGCAGTTAAAACAATATAATAAACCATCACATAAATCTCTATAAAAAATAATAGGGGCTTAAAACTTTTTAAATTTATTAACTAATTCTAAAGTATCAACTTGTCCTAAAAACATTGCTCTGCAACAATATCTCTCTACACCTAATTCTCCTAAAACTTTTTTTGAATCTTCTCCTGCCTCAGTTCTTTTCTTAAATTCTTCCCATAAATGTCCTATCGGACGCCCACAGGAAACACATCTTATTGGAATTATCATTTTTATATAATTTGAGTGATTATCTTTACTTTTAAATGTTTCCCCACACTTTTATTTTAATCTCTTTCTCTTTTACTTCAGATTTAAGTTCGTCCCCTTCTTTAAATTTAGCCTTTTTAATATCTCTTTCAGGTATGACTAAAATATATTTATAATACTTTTTTTTCTTATAAATTCTAGACAATATTCTTTGAAGTTTCATATTATACAAAAGAAAGGGTTCTTTATAAATTTTTAGGAACCGAAAGATTTATAAGGTTTAGGAACCTAAATATTGAATGAAATACAGATATCTCTTAAAAGATAAAGAAAAGATGAAGGTTTTAACGAGGGTTATTGCACATCTTATGGGAGATGGAGGTGTGAGTAAAAAATACTTTGCATATTATAATAAGGATGATTTTTTATTAGAGAACTATAAAAAGGATTTAATAAATCTTTTTGGAAATTTACATATTATTACTAGGGAGGTTAATTCTGGGACTAAGCTAATTCAAAACCAAGATAAAGAAATCTTAAATTTCTTAAAATCTCTTGTAGGGGATTTTAGAAGTTTTGCCTTAAGATTTCCAGTATTTTTAAAAGATATCTGTTTAAAAAAAGAGTTTCTTAGTGTGATATATGATGATGAAGGAACTGTAGCACTTAGAATTTTTAAAAAAACAAATGAAATTAAAAGAAACTTAACAATCGCCTCAAAATCTAAAAAATTTATGGAAGATATTAAAAAGATTTTAGAGAAAGATTTTAAGATCAAATGTAATAAAATAGGTTTTTCTATAAGAAAATTCCCGAATAATAAAGAATTTGTTACTTGGAATTTGTCTATAACTGGAAAAGAAAACTTCCTGAAATTTAGAGATAAAATAAATTTTAATGGGCCCATAAAAAGAAAAAAATTGGATTTAATGATAAATACTTATATTAGAAAATAAGGGGAATAGTAACATTTAAAAATAGGTATGTTTAATATTAATTGGAGACGACCATAATAGTCTGGTCACACCTGTTCCCATTCCGAACACAGATAGTTAAGCAGACTATGTTATTGGTATTAGTTTCAGAGATGAAGTGAAGCCGGTAAGTTGTCTTCTTTATTTTTATAAAGGTTTTTATAGGGTTATTTATTATGATTTTTATATTAAGCAGAGGTTCCCGAGCGGTCAAAGGGGCAGGACTCAAGATTCTGTGGCTTAGTGCCTTCATAGGTTCGAATCCTATCCTCTGCATAATTAAAAGGATTCTCACCTTACAAAAAGGAAAAATAGATTGAACCTAACTAATCTTTTTAAATTGTTTTTATATAATTTTTAAATAAGAGAATTTCCCTTTTCTATTTTAAAAGAGGAGTATAAAAATTCTTATAAACTATGAAAAATAAAAAATCATATGAAAATCTTATTAGTAATCCCAAGGTATGGTTTAACTACAAAAAAGAATTATGGATATAGTTTCCCAATTGGTTTAGGATATATCTCTTCTGTTTTAAAACAAGCAAACCATGAAGTAGATTGTTTAAACTTAAATCATTTAGAAGGAATAACCGAGAAATTAATAAGAGAACAATTAAACAAAAAAAAATATGATATTGTTTGTTCTGGGCATTTAGGAATTGGATATGCTATAATAGAAAAGATTACCAAAGCTTCTAGAAATCACCCATCTAAACCGAAAATTATTTTAGGGGGAGCATTAATAACAAGTGAACCAAAGTTAATGCTTCAATCTTTAAAACCAGATTTTATAGTTATAGGGGAGGGAGAAATAACAATCCTAGAACTTTTAAAAGAACTCCAAAAAAACAAATCTAATTTCTCGAAGATTAAGGGGATAGGATATGTAAACAAAAACAAAGAACTAATATTTACTAAACCAAGAGAATTGATTTCAGATTTAGATTCCCTTCCCTTGCCAGATTTCACAGGATTTGGATTTGAAGAAAAATTAGATAATTCCGGAAACGAGGATATTGGAAGGGCATTTGATTATCCAAGGGCTTACCCAATTTTGTGTAGTAGGGGTTGCCCTTTTCATTGTACTTTTTGTTATCATAGTTTAGGGGACAAATACAGGACAAGGACCATAGAAGATGTTATAAAAGAAATTGAAATAGCAATAAAAAAATATAGGATTAATGGGATTTTCATTTATGATGACCTATTTTCACTTAATAAAGAAAGATTATATGATTTCTGCAAAAAAATAAAAAAACTTATTAAAAAAACACCTTGGGATATTAAGTGGACTTGTCAATTCTCTGTTCTTCATGCAGATAAAAAAACATTAAAGATGTTAAAAGATTCAGGTTGTTATGTCGTAGGTTTTGGTTTTGAAAGTTATAGCCAAAAAATTCTTCAAAGCATGAGAAAACCAATAACCCCTAAACAAATAGATAATGCAATTAAAGCCTCAAAAGAAGCAGGAATAACCATACAAGGCAATTTTATTTTAGGAGATATTGAAGAGACAAAAGAAACAGCTTACACTACTTTAAACTATTGGAAAAAAACTTGTGAATCCCAAATAAGAATAGGATTTATTCAACCATATCCTGGAAGTGAAGTTTATAATCATTGTATAAGAAAAGGGATAATTAAAGATAAATTGGATTTTATAAAAAATCATATGGCTCATACTAATTTTATAAATATGACAAACCATATGACAGATAAAGAATTTTTACAATTAAAAAAAGACACTCTTAATGCAATAAGAGAACAAACCAAACAAATTATACCTTTAAAAGTTGAAAGAATTAGAAAAAATAGATATAATCTAAAAGTTAAATGTCCTTTTTGCAATGAAACTTTAATTTATAAAAATTTCTTTTTTAGAAATAGATTTTTTTATAGGGTCAATGCCCCTTGTAGAAGGTGTGATAAAAGAATTTTTATTGTTAGCCGGTTATATAAGTTTATTGTAGACCATTATAATGAATTAGAAATCCCAAGAAAGACTTATTTATCAATACAGGACAGATTCTTAAAAAAGATAATGTGATAATCTCCAAACAATTAAGTTTTAAAATAAGGATTTCTTAACAAATTTAAGCTCCTGTAGCTCAGTTGGATTAGAGCGATGCCCTCCTAAGGCATAGGTCGTAGGTTCAAGTCCTGCCAGGAGCGTATTTTAATTTTTAAGGGATTACAAAGATTTATATAAGTTGGAAACCTAAGAAATAAATGCCCTATAAAGATCCTGAAAAGAGAAGAGAATGTAGAAGAAGATGGTATGCTAATCACACAGAATCTGAAAAACAACATGTTATCCGGAGAAAAAAAGAGATAAAAAAATGGTTTAATGATTTTAAAAAAACTTTAAAATGCACCATTTGCAGAGAGAATCATCCTGCAACATTAGATTTCCATCATCCAAATAGAAAAAACAAAGAAAAAGAAATTGGTTTCTTGGTTTCTGAAGGTTATTCTATAAATAGAATAAAAAGAGAAATAGAAAAATGCCAGGTTTTATGTTCCAACTGTCACAGAAAAATACATTTTATATTTTAAAATTGATAACATTTAAAAACACCTTAAATTTATTGAATTTATGCGCGAGTAGTTCAATGGTTTAGAATAACTGATTTCCAATCAGTTGATCCGGGTTCGACTCCCGGCCCGCGCATTCCACCTTTTTGTCTATTTCTTGGTGACTGTTTTGTATGTAGCTACATACGAGTTGCTTTTAAGTAAAATCTGACTATGATAAACATGGAAAAGATAGATCCTTACAAGCACAAAGAAAGATATGGGATCTGGATAGAAAAAATCAGGAAAGGCATTCCTGGAATCAGCAAGGAGAACTCGGACATAATCCTTCAATATCTGACAGATATGGAAATGGGGATAAATGTTGCTAATGGCAATAAAAAAGGTTCAAGAAGTTATAAGATTAAACTCATTAAAATTAAGGATGATCTTTCTTGCAAAAGGATTTGAAAAAAGATGTGAAAAATCACTTATAGAAATATCTGAAAAAGAATTGTTTCAATTTTTCTTAGACATGAGGCAAGGAAGAATTACAAGAAAAGATGGAAAAATCTATCTCTCAACAGCAGATTATGCTAAAGATTTTAGAGCATTCTGGCACTGGTGGCAAAAAGTAAACAGAAAAGAAAGCAAAGACATTTCAGATATAACAATTGATCTAGATGTTTCTAAACATAAGCCTAAGTGGGTTTATTTAACAGAAGAATAGATCAGGAAATTATGCGATAATGCAAAATATGAATACAAGGTTTTAATGACATTCTTATTTGATTCTGGAATAAGATCTCCAACAGAATTAATGAATGTTGCAGTATCTGATTTGTACAATGATGAAAATGGAAAACTTGTTCTTCAGATTAGAGATGAAGTAAGTAAGACATTTGGAAGAAAACTAAAACTTATGGTTTCTTCTCAATTAATCAAAGAATATATTAAAAATAAAGAACTAAAACAAGGCGATTATCTTTTTCCTATAAATCCTCCAATCGTAAATAAGTATCTTCAAAGATTAGCAACTAGAATTTTTGGAACAGGAGTTACAGATGCAGGAAAGAAATACTCTCAATTAACAATGTATGATTTTAGGCATTGTGCTTGCTGTTATTGGCTTCCAAGATATAAATCTGAAGCAGATTTGAAATATAGGTTTGGGTGGAAAAAGTCAGAAAAGATTCATTATTATTCAGAGTTCTTAGGAATGAAAGATACAATCACAGAAGAAGATATGCTGATTGATGTAACAAAAACAGAGATTGAAAAAAGATTAACAAAGTCAGAAAGAAAAAATGAAATCTTGCAAGAAAGATTAAAAATTAATGAAGGCAAGATGGGGAAATGCAAGTTCTAGTAAATGAGATTTTTTTATTAGGAGAAAGAGCCTATAATTTTGGATAAGTTAAAAAGAGAGGTGAGGGTTGTTGAAGTGGAGGTTTGAAAAATGGAGTAAAAGATATAAACTCTTAATCAATAGAAAAACTATG
>JAFCDM010000035.1 GCA_017609695.1 Candidatus Pacearchaeota archaeon
TATTGCAAAACGCATTTTATCTCTTTGATTTCCAAATAATTGTCAAACAAACAATTATTATAAAAAATAAACTAATTGTTGCTGGAAATTTATATTCAAATTTTAAAAATGAAATCAAGATGATAAATATTATTGAAATTATAGACATAACTAATAATCTTTTTCTCCATTGTTTTAATTCTTCTTTACATAGTTTTGCAAGTAAAAGCCCTGTTGGAAATCCTGCAAGCAAGACTAATAAATAAAATAATTTTTCTATCATTGTTTATTAATGTGTAGATTGTTTTTAAATATAATTGAATGTGTTGGGGGATAATCTAGTTTGTAAAAATTAGGAGGAGGGCTGTAAGCCTGAATGATTAAACCGCTGTTAAGTCTCTTTTTGCATCAGCAAAAATTCGAACTAAGTGAGAAGTCGTGATTGCTAAATTTTAATGGGGGAAAGACATGAGACTAGCTTTCATAGATTGTTGATGTAATTTTCTCTAAATTTTCTTCGATGCCTAATAATTCTGCAGCTTGTTTAAATCCTTTAGGTGTTCTAAGAACATCAAGATAATCTCTTTTGTCTGCTCTTTCGGCAGCAACAAATAATCCATTTTCAAGAAGTTTTATTTCAAATTTTCCATGAATGCTATCTCCTGTCCTTAATAATTTAAGTTTTGCATTTCCACTATTATTTGCCTGACTAACTTCTTTACGAATCCACCAACCAAAAAATTGTTTTTTTTCTATAGTCTCTGCAAGAATATCAACAGCGGTTCCAATAGTAATTCTTGGATCTGCATAAGTACGTTCACTTGTAGAAGCTCCCTCAATTAAGAAATAATTTTCATTGGGCATTGCCCCTTTAAGCCCTTCAAAATTCTTTGCTAAATAATGGGTAATTGTTTGAGTTATTGCTGCATTTTTCATTAAATCTTAGGTATTTTATTAATATTTAAAGATTTATATTCTAGAATTATATAGCATGTCTTTGGGTGGGTTCATAAATAAGCAATCACGATTCGATTTAACGTGTTAAGGGATAATAATCTTTAAATATATTCTAATGCTAATTAAAATAATGGGGTTTGATTAAAATATGACTTATAAGATAATGAAAAAACATTGGACAGACCTTCTAGATGTGGAGTTTCCAGACCCACTATGAAGCATGCTCAAAAAAACTGGCGGTGGGAATATGGGGCTTGCTACAGGAAGAGTTTGGACACAAAAAGGACATGATGAGAGAAGAAAGAGGGTTTTATCTACTCCTCTTCCATAAAAATCTTTTTAGTTAAGTTTATTAAGTGAGATTTTTTGTTTTTTTTATGTTATACATAATAGGATTAGGTTTAAATGAAAAAGGCATAAGCAAGCAGGGAATGCTTATCTTAGAGAAATGTCATAAGGTTTACTTAGAGGGATATACAGTTGATTTTCCATATAAGATTGATGATTTAAGGCTTGGAAAAAAAATTAAAATTTTGGAACGAGGAGAAGTGGAATCTAATCAATTAATTAAAGAAGCAAAAGGAAGAAACATTGCTCTTCTGGTTTATGGGAGTCCTTTGTTTGCAACAACTCATATGTCCCTTGTTTTAGATGCAAAATCTCAAAAAATTAATGTTGAAGTAATTTATTCTTCTTCTGTTTTTGATGCTGTTGCTGAAACTGGTTTGCAACTTTATAAATTTGGGAAAATAGCGAGTATGCCTGATTTAGAAAAAGGAGAATCTGATTTTTTAAAATATGTTAAAGAAAATCAATCTATTAATGCACATTCACTTATTTTAATTGATATTGGAATGAGTTTTAAAAAAGCTGTTGAAAAATTAGAAAAAGCTGTTGAAAAAGATAATGTTAAAGTTGATAAAATTGTGGTTTGTTCAAAACTTGGAACTGAGGAATCTGAAATCTTTTATGATAAAATTGAAGGGCTTAAGGAAAAAGAAATTTCTGCACCTTTTTGTTTTATAATTCCTAGTGAAATGCATTTCTTAGAAAAAGAAGGGTTGAGAAGGTTTGGTTAAATTAAACATCCATAACCTTTAAAAACTCTAATTCATAAATAATATTTTTATAATTTAAAAATGGCTATGCAAAATATATTTTTTATAAGATATTTTGAATATGGAATTAGTCAGAACTTTCTATATTAAAATTTATACAAGATAAAAATCTTGTTAGGAGCTTATTATGTCAATAGATGATTATGTAAAGAAATGTAAGGATAATAGTACTAGAGATAACCCCCGCGCTTTAACTTGCTCTCTTGTTTTTATGGATGATTTTACTGGAAAATTAACAAAGTCTGGGAAGGAGTTTATTAATTATTATTTCCCAAGATGGATTTCTGATATTAAAAAAAAGGGTAAAGAAAAAGCTAAAAAATTTTATACGAATGCCCCGCCTTTAGTTCAGGCATATATTAGAAACAAACATTTCTATCATTAAATAAGACAGATTTAAAAATAACAAAAATCTAATAATAAAGAGGTAAATATAATATGTATGATACACAAGAAATTGAAAAGGAAATATTAGATTTTTGGAAGAAAAAAGCTATTTATAAAAAAAGCAGGATAAAAAATGCCAAGGGCAAACCATTTTACATGATGGATGGACCTCCTTATGCAACAGGACATATTCATATGGGGACTGCCCTTAATAAGATTCTAAAAGATATTGCAATGAGGAGTCATAGATTGCAAGGATTTGATGTTTTTGATAGGGTTGGGTATGATACTCATGGGGTTCCTATTGAATTTCAAATTGAAAAAGAGATTGGAAGTAAATCTAAAAAAGATATTGAAAAGTATGGTGCTAAAAAATTTATAGACAAATGTAAAAAATTTGCAACTAGATTCATCGATGTGATGAGTGATGAATTTAAAAATTTAGGTGTTTGGATGGATTTTAAAAATCCTTATTTGACCTTAGATGAGAGTTATGTTGAAACAATATGGGATTGTTTTAAGGTTGCTGATAAAAAAGACTTATTATATTTGGGAAAATACCCTATACATATTTGCCCAAGATGTGAAACAGCTGTTGCATATAATGAAATTGAATATAATAAACAAGAAGACACCTCGGTATTTGTTAAATTTCCATTAAAATCTCAAAGAGATAATGTTTTTTTAATTATTTGGACAACTACTCCCTGGACACTTCCAGCAAATACAGGAGTTATGGTTAATCCTAATTTTGATTATCAAGAAATTAAAGTTAAAAATGAAAGATGGATTATTTCTAAAAAATTAGTCCCAAAAATAATGAAAGAGGTGGGATTGGATTATGATGTTAAAAAAACATTTAAAGGAAAAGATATGCAAAGTTGGGAATATCAAAATCCTTTATCTAAAAATTTAAAATTAAACCTTAAAAATGCATATAGAGTTGTTTTGTCAAGTAGATATGTTAATTTAGAAGAAGGAACTGGGCTTGTGCATTGTGCTCCTGGGCATGGGAAAGAGGATTATGAAGTTGGGAAAAAATATAAACTAGATGCTCCTTCTCCAGTTAATATTAATGGATTGCTGACTGAAGAGGCAGGTAAATATGCAAATAAAAAAGCTAGAGTTGTTGATGAAGAGATAATCCGAGATTTAGAAAAAGATAATTGTTTGGTTCATAAAATAAAGTATAAACATGATTATCCTTTATGTTGGAGGTGTAAAAGCTCTTTATTAATGGTTTCACAACCACAATGGTTTTTAAAGATTTCTAAAATTCATTCTAAATTACTAAAAGAAAATATGAATACTAATTGGATTCCTTCTTGGATGAGATTAAGAATGAAATCTTGGTTAGAAGGTATTTCAGATTGGCCTGTTTCAAGAAAAAGATATTGGGGAACCCCCTTGCCTATTTGGATTTGTGATAAATGTAATAAAAAGATAGTTATCGGAAGTAAAGCTGAATTAAAAAAATTAGGTGGGAAAGTTGGCGGAGTTCATAAACCAGAGATTGATGCAGTTAAATTTAAATGTAAATGTGGGGGGATTATGAAAAGAGTAGAAGATGTTTTAGATGTTTGGTTTGATTCTGGAGTTTCAAGCTGGGCTGCCTTAGATAAAAAGCAAATTAAGAAATTTTGGCCTGCTAATTTAAATTTAGAAGGGAAAGACCAGGTTAGGGGGTGGTGGAATTCTCAATTTATTTTATCTGAAATCAAATTTAATAAAAAACCTTTTGAAAATATTCTTGTTCATGGAATGGTTTTGGATTTAGGAAAAAGAAAAATGTCAAAATCTATTGGAAATATTGTTTCACCTAAAGATATGATAGAAAAATACGGGAGAGATAATCTAAGATATTATTTTGCTAAAAGTTCTAAAGGAGAAGATTTTGCCTTTGATGAATCTGAATTTAAAGATATTCACACATTTTTTCGAGTTTTAACTAATGTAAATTCATTTATAAATCAGTTAGATAATCAACATTCTAATTTAAAAATAGAAGATAAATGGATAAAAAGTAGATTTAATTCTTTTGTTAAAGAAATTCAGGAAAATTATGATAAATTTAGGTATCCAGAAATTATAGAGTCTATTGAAAGATTTTTGATTTTTGATTTATCAAAGACATATATTAAAATTATAAGAGATAGAGCTGATGAAACTTATAATGTTTTAAATGAGATTAGAAGAGATTTACTAAAACTCCTTGCACCAATAACCCCGTTTATAACAGAAAAAATCTGGCAGGATTTAAAAGAAAAGAAAATAGTAAAGGAAGAATCTGTTCATCTTTCTAATTGGTCAAAATTTGATGGTAGATTTATCAATAAAAAATTAGAAAAAGATTTTGATGTTGTTTTACAAGTTATTGAGTTAGGATTAGCAGAAAGAGATAAATCAAAAATTGGATTAAAATGGCCTTTAAAAAAAGCAGTTGTTTCTATTAAGGAACCTATAAATAAAGAATTACAAGAGATAATATTAAATCAACTTAATATTAAGAGTTTAGAGTTTAAAAAATCAAATAAAGTTAATGTAAAATTAGATATAAAATTAACTCCGGAATTAGAAGCAGAAGGTTATGCTCGGGAAATTTCAAGAAAAGTCCAAGCAGCAAGGAAGAAAGCAAGATTTGTTAAAAAAGATAAAATAAAATTAGGATTAGTCCTTGATGATGAATTAAAGGAATTGTTATCTGTTTATCCAAAAATTCTTTTGCTTATTAAAAATAGGACAAATAGCACAGAGGTTTTTATTAATCCCGAGGACAAAAACTATAAGAATAAATCTAATGAAAAAATCAAAGAGAAAAGTGTTGGGATTTTGTTTAGTAAAATAGTTACTCTAAGATAACTGCATTACTTATTTTTTTAATACTATGATTAAATGACGAAAACATTTAAATAGTCTATTTATTTTAATGAATTGTAAAAGATTTAAAGAGGGAAAAAACATGATAGTTAAAGAGGAATTTTTAAGCAGATTGAGAAAAATATTTGATTTAAACTTATATGAAGTTAGAGTTTGGACTGCTCTTTTATCAAGAGGGGTTAGTACTGCTGGAGAATTAAGTAATATTTCTGATGTTCCAAGAAGTCGAACTTATGATATCCTTGAAACTTTAGAGAAAAAAGGTTTTATTGTTATGAAATTAGGAAAGCCAATTAAATTTGTTGCATTAAAACCTGAAGAGGTTATTGAAAGAGTTAAAAGTAATTTAACAAAAGCAGCTGAAGAAAAAAGTAAAAGACTTGATAGATTAAAAGGAGAAGACCTTCTTGAAGAATTAAGTTCATTATTTACCCAAGGAGTTAAATTTGTTGAACCTTCAGACTTATCTGGGAGTGTTAAAGGAAGACAAAATGTTTATAATCATATGGATATGATGATTAGAGAAGCTGAAACATCAATTACAATTGTTACAACTACCCCTGGACTTAATAGAAAATTAGAAGCTTTAATGCCTTCTCTTGAAAAAGCTAAAAAGAGAGGTGTTAATATAAGGATTGCAGCTCCAATTAATGAACTTAATCAAGAAGTTGCTAAAGAACTTTCTAAAGTTGCTGAAGTTAAATCAATGCCTAAAATGAGGGCAAGATTTGTAATTGTTGATGGGCAACAATTATTATTTATGGTTTTAGATGATGAAACAGTTCATCCTAATTATGATGTAGCTATCTGGTTAAGCACAGAGTTTTTAGCTAATGCAATGGAACAATTATTTGAAATTTCATGGGCTGGTTTTGATAAGATTTAGGTGTTTTTTGGATAAATATTTATATAGTTTAATTCTTATTTTAAATTATGAAGATAGCAATAATATCAGATATTCATGATAATTTACATAATTTAGTTTTGGCACTAAAAATTATGGAAGGAAAAAAGATTGAACAGATATTATTCTTAGGAGACTTTATTGCTCCTGGTGGAGTTAAAATATTGGCTGGATGTGGAATCCCTGTATTTGCTCTTTTTGGGAATAATGATGGGGAAAAGTACACCATTGTAAAAACTTCTCTGGAAGAAAGAAGTAATCTTACAATGAGTGATAAAACTTATGATTTTTTTGAAATAGATGGAAGAAAAATATTTTTAACTCATTATCCTCCTTTAGCCAAACCAATGGCTAAATCTGGAGATTTTGATGCTGTATTTTATGGGCATAATCATGAAAAAAATAAAGATAAAATTGAAAAATGTTTAATTGCTAATCCTGGAGAGATTTCAGCAAGTAAAACAGGAATTGCTACATTTGGAATCTATGATACTAAAGATAATTCTATTGAATTTATAGAAATCCCTAATGCTATATCTCTAAAAACTAAAGAAGTAGATAATTATAGGAAGGAGATTAATTTTGAGTATAGTAAAACTAAAAGCCATAAATTTTAATAATTAATTAAAATTATTTATTGTGCAAATTTCTTTTATACTTTTAGATTATTTTTTAAGTTATGGAGATTAGTTAACTAAACTAATCTTATCCAAAACCTTTAAAACCTTCTTTAAATTATGTTAAACATGGCAAAAAAAAAGGATTTTAAATTAGATGTTCTAAAACAAAAAAAGACAATTAAACAATATCCTAAATTCTTT
>JAFCDM010000036.1 GCA_017609695.1 Candidatus Pacearchaeota archaeon
CCTAAAGCATAATAATCTGCTTTTGGTAAGGTCTCTAAATCAATTGCAGGAATTGGGAGGGTTCCCTTAACATCTGTGATTGTGGTGTGTAACATTAAGATTCTGAAATAGTTTTGATATTCTTCTGTTATTTTTATTTTTTTAATATCTTGAACTTCTAAGCCTGATTTTTTTCCAGGATATCCATAAATATAAAAGGATTTATGAATTATTGGTTCAAGAATTATTTCATTTTCTTTTTTCTGAAATTTGCAAATTTTACAAAATCCTGCTTTTTCTAAAACATCTAAAAAAGTTTTTCCTGAAACAGAATAATCATGGCTTCCGGCTATAACATAAGATTTTATTCCTGCTTCTTTTAATTTTCTAAATTCTGAAAATGTTTCTTTTAAAATTTCAATAGATGGAAAAGGGCTATCAAATAAATCTCCAGTAAACAAGATAAACTCTACTTCTTCTTTTATGCAAGTTTTTATTGCTATTTTAAAGGATTCTGTGTTTAAATGTTGTAACTCTGGTTGTCTCCAGCTTCCTAAATGACAGTCTGCTAAATGAGCGAATTTCATTGTAGGATTATGGGCTTTTGAGATTATATAAAAATAATTGTGGTGTGAGAGGGGTTTTGGGGTTTGATATAGATTGATTAAATTTTTATATCCCGGATAATTAGATTAATCATGAAAAAAAGAGTAAGTTTTTTGATTTTATTTATTATTTTAGCTCTTGCAGTCTTAATGTTCTTTTTAATTTCAAATTTTACAGGGAGAGTTGTTGAAGAATTAGATAAAAAGGTTCAATTTTATTTTTATGACGAGGATTCAAATTGTCCTTTAAATGGTTATGTTTTTGTTGGTGATAAGGTTATTGGTAAATCAAATAATGGATTATTTGATTTAAGTTATGAAAATTATTTGGAAAATGTTCAAGAGAATGAGGGAATTTCTATTTTTGGGGAGCTTGGAAGTTGTTTTAATGAGCCGGGATTTTTCTTTGATAAATATTTTGTTATCCCAAATATTGAAAAATATGAATTTACAGGGGAAAAGATATTTAATTTTAAAACAAATATTAATTTTAATAATCCTTCTCAAAAAGAATTGCAAGGATTTATCCAAAAAGATAATGTAAAATCTGAATTAAAAAAAATAAAAACTTATAATAGAAGTATTTTGGAGGATTTATCTGAGATAAACAATCATCTTAGTATTAAAATTAATTATATTGAAGATTGGGATTTTGATAAAGAAATTAATTATTGGCAAACCCCTTTAGAAACATTAAGGATAAACCAAGGAGATTGTGAGGATTATAGCACTTCTCTTTTATCTTTATTTTTAGCCTATGATAATTCTTTAAATTGCTATAATCTTATTTTTAGTTCTCATGTAACTACTTTTTGTTATGCTGAAGACCATTATGTTTATTATGATCAGAATATGGTAGAAGTTAAAAAACAGATAAATAAACAAAGTTTAACAAAAGCTAAACCTCAACTTTTAAAATTAAAAAAAGATTATTTTGATAAATCCGGGGTTGAAGAAGATTTTGAAAATAAAGCTTATTACGCATTTAATGATAATGACTTTGTTGAATTTGAAAATGAAGATGATTTTTTGAATTGGCAATATAATCTTGAAAATAAAAGGCAGGATTTTGATTTGTTTTCACAAATTGAAAGTGAAATGATTGAAAATCTTAAAGATTTATCTTCAGAATGGGAAGAAGGGGGATTAAAAACTCAAACAGTTTCCCTTCCTACTTCAAAATTTACTCCTTATCTAATAATTGGTTTATTTGTGGTTATGATTGTCTTAGTTGTTATTTTAGTGAAGATTAATAAGAAGTGATTTTTTTTTAACTAAATAATCCAATAATCTCGTCTTTGAAAACAATTGTTAAAATTAAAACCCCAACTAAAATCAATAATATTACTAATAACATTATTTCTTTAAAATAATTAGGTTTCTTAGAGCCTATCTTAGTTAATTGTTTTGTTATTGGTTCAGAATCTTTTGCTTGTTGAGGGGTTAATGGCGCTTTGGCTATTATTTGTTTGGGTTGTTGAACTCGAGATTGTTGTTGGATTAGGGGATTTTGTTGTAAAGTTTGTGGGGTTGTTTGTTGATTTATTTTTGGGGTTTGGTTTTTAAGGGGTATAGATGGAGGTTTAGGTTGTTGAATTGGTTGTGTGATTTTTTGTTTTTTAAATCTTGAAAAAAAACCTTTTTTTTCAGGCATTGTCAATTGTTCATCTGGTTTTGCTTGCATAGGTATTGATGCTCCACTAACAAATTTAGAAGCTTCTTGAACCTCTTGAGGATTGTATCCAGAGTTAATCATCACCTGCATTGCAGATTGTAATGATTCTCCTCTTTCAACTGCATTTTTTAAAGAAGTTAAAATTTCATTATTTGACATTTTTGTTTTTTATTTTACTTATAATTATCTATATTTATAAGTTAATAAATCTTAAGTTAAGTTAATTTGGCTCAATATTTTAGATTTTGGCCAGATAATTCTTGGTGATTTAAAATTTTTTAAGACTAAACAATTAATCTTTGTTTATCATTTATTAAATGGATATTTTTTTTATCTTTATACCCTAATTCTTCTCCAAGCTCAACCATTGGAGCTGTTTTTGCATGCTCCCCATGAGCTGGAATTATATGTTCTGGATTTACCATATTAATAAAATCCCTTAAATCTTCTCTTCCAGCATGTCCTGAAACATGAACATTATTAAACATCCTTATTCCTCTTTTTTTTAATTTTGCATCTAATTTTGCCCTATTTTCAATACTTGCTTTTGTGGGAATTACTGAAGAAGAAAAAACAACATGGTCTTGATTTTTAAAATTAAATGGTAGTTTATTTCTTGCTAATCTATCCAAAATACTTCCGGGTTCTCCTTGATGCCCTGTGCAAACAACCATATAGCCTTGTCTATCTTTCTCTACTTTTTTTAAAGCTCTTTGTAATTGGTTTCTATATGTTGCAATTTCAACATCTTTTCTAAAAGGGCACATATCAACTCTTGAAGCTGCTGAAACATATTTGTTTAAACTTCTTCCTAAAAAAAGAAGTTTTCTATTTAGTTTTTTCCCAAACTCTGTTATGGATTTTAATCTTGCTATGTGGGATGAAAAAGTTGTTACAAAAAGCCCTGCTCCTTCATTAGTTGTTGTTAAAAGTACATCTTCAAGTAATGTTCTAGCAACTTTTTCACTTGCTGTTTTTCTATCGTCTCCAGAATAAAGCGCATCTACAATTAATACTTTTACTCCCTCTTTTGAGATTTCTTTTATTTTTTCATAATTTGGTTTTTTCCCTAAAACTGGTGAATTATCTAATTTAAAATCATTAGCATAAAGGACAATCCCTTCTTTTGTGTGTAATGCTAATAAAGAAGTTTGTATTGTTGAATGGGTTATATTAATAAAATCTACTTTGTATTTTTGATTTTTTCCCTGAACATAACAAAAAGAATTTGGTTGAACTGTTCTTAATTTATTTTTAAGAAATATTTTTTCATCTCTAAGAAGAGTTTTAAGAACCTCTATTGTGAAAGGCGTGCCAATAATTTCTGCATTATATCTATATGCTAAAAAAGGGATTGCACCGATATGGTCTAAGTGTGCATGGCTTGAAATAATGGCTCTAACTTTATTCCTTAACCCTAAACCATCTAAAATATCATCAGAAGGGATTGCCTCAATTGCTCTTAATTTTTTTTCAGTATAAGCTTTTTCAGATTCTTCTAATTCCACTATTGGTGGAAGAAATAAACCACAATCAAATAGGATTACATCTTCTCCTAAATCTACTGCAGTCATATTTTTACCTACTTCATTAAATCCTCCAATTCCGTATATTTTCATTTTTATTTAATATTGCTAAACCTATTGTTGCTTTAATTAGAATAGTATATAGCCTTTAATTTTATTTGTCATTAATTTAAACTTCTGGTTTATCTTTTCTTTCAACTCTTTTCTATTATAGATGATTGAAGTTATTTAAATATGTTTGGTAATGTTTTTATACTTGAATTTTCTTTTTTGTTTATGAAAATCCAAAGAAAAAAAGGTTTAAAGAAAATAAGAATTAGTCATAATAAGGGATTGTTTTGGTTTATAATTTTATTGTTGATAATCTTGGGTTTTTTGATTTATTCTCTTGTTTAGGGTGAGAAGAGAGGGAAAATTTTGGGTGGAAGAAACTGCAAGGGGAGAACACTTTAAGCCTTGTTAAATCCTCTGACTAGCGTTAGCGAGAAAAATGTAATGTGGTCAACCAAAGGGAGAAGTTCATGGCCCTAAAAATTCTGAGAATATTTTTGGTTTCTAAAAAAGAAGATTTGTTTGAATTTAATCTTTAAAAAAATCTTTAAGAATTTCTCTTGTAAGTTCTAATGATTTATCGCAATGGTTTTTTAAACTTCTTGACGAACTTCCTTTAAAATAAATATTTTCTACTCTTTTATTTCTTTTTTTTACAGAATGAACAGCAGGAACAAAATCTCCATCACCAGAAACCAAAATTGCAACATCAAATTTATCATCGGCAGAACCATCAACCATATCAACAGCCATATGGATATCATCTTCTTTGATTATGTAATAATGTTTATTAGTGCCGGTTATATTTCTTTTAAGTAATTTACACAATACTAAGTGAAAATTCGGAATTTCGCGAAGTTTTCCAAAGAATTCTTTTTGACTTTTGAATTTTTTTGGATTAAAGTCTTTATCTAATTGAGCATTATAATAAAATATTCCTACGACTTTACTATCACCTGCTAAAAAGTTGGCAAAACTCTGGAAATTAAAATCTTTCAGGCTTTTATTTATCCCAAATAACTTCCTTAAGCCAAAATAAAAATTATTTCCATCTATGAAAACAGCTACTCTTTTCATGTTAAAAATGCCTATCCCTTGCCGAAACAAGGACAGGCGTATATGATTATATTAAAAAAGTAGGACTTAAATAATTTGTGGTGTTTTTAGACTTAATTGGATATAACATCAAAATTTAACGAAGTTGTGAGTGTAGCGAAAAATTTGGGGAAAATTTCTACAAGAAATTTTGCCTTTTAATCACTGTTATATTCTTCCGTTAAGAACGAAGAATAGTTTGCAAGATGGTTTTTTGCGAAGCAAAAAAATTCCGAAGAGTTGAGTTTTGAAATTATCTCTTTTTTAATCCTTTAAGTGAATAAACAATAACTTTCCAATGCTGAATAATATGTACAATAATAAGAACGAAAAAGATTGGTTGAATAACCTTTGTAAAAGGTAGATTGATAAATTTTGATACTATCATTAGTATAAATATTATTATCAACAACCAATCTATAATTAAGATACTCTTTTTCATAATATTACATTAAGTTATTGTTTATATATAAATCTTTTTCTAAATAATTTCAAAACACAATTGAAATGAACAACCCCACTACTGAATAAATTCAGCAGTATCCTAATATAAATAGTTATATAAATAAATATTTAAGAATTTATGTAAAGATTATTGTTAAAGTAATCTGAATGGATTTAATTCTAAAGAGATAAAAAATAAGAGACAAAAGGATTTATAAAGAACATATATCCCTTAAGGACATGGACACGCTCAGAAGATTTAAACAACTTTTTAGTAATGGAATGGAGTTTATAACAAGAAAACCAACTATTGATGAAGAATTATGTGAGGCTTTTGGACTTGATTTAACCTGTTTGGAAGATGAACAAACCCCTTCTTTAAATTGGTGTTATCAAAGAGTAAACCTTATTAGTTATCAAAGGCTAAACCTTATTACATTAAAATCAGGATATTTAACAGCTCAAAGTGGGGGAAAATTGGATTTATGGCAGATTCGAAATACAGGTAATAGGCTAAGGAAAAAATTTGATTTATCAGTTTCAGAGGCCGAATCTTGGATACAAGAACAACAAGAATTATATGAAAAAGGATTTGATTTTTATT
>JAFCDM010000118.1 GCA_017609695.1 Candidatus Pacearchaeota archaeon
TTGGAGTGAAGGATATTTTTGTGCAAGCTGTGGAAGTGATTATGAGAAAGCTTACTCATATATTGAGAAGCAGGAAGAGCATCATAGTGTAGAGAAATATTAAGGACGCCATCCACTTTAGTGGATGGAGGATGTCACATATAATTTTAAAAATTAATAAAGAAATCCAAAGAATCCATCAACACTAAAATTTAACAATTATAAAATTTTGCTTAAACTTACTTTTTTATAGTTGGAAGATATTTTGCTTGTTTAGAAAGAACCGCAAGTTGTTTGTCTAATCCATCTTTGTTTAATCCTACCATCTCTAAAAATGCTTCTAATCTTTCAGAAGATTCAATATTTACACTTCCTAAACCTACTTCATGGATAAAATTCCCTAATTCAAATCCGTTTATTATAACACCATCAGAATTAACTTTAACTAACCCAAAATTTTGTTCTTTCACCAATTCTCCAGCGTCTTTTATATATCTTTCAACCGCCACAAAATAAGAACTAATAGCAGAGAAGTCAGTTAATCTCAATATTCCAAATCTTTTTGGAAGAAACTGATGCCTGTCTGGAAATAAAGTATACATCAACCCCCCTTCAGAACCAACAACCATCCTATCGGCAAAGTTTCCTAATTCTTTTTGGGCTAATCCTTGCTTTAGGTATTCATTTAAGATTCCTGGTTTATTAAAATCAAATTGTAATTCCATATAAAAGATTATAATTAAATGATTTAAAAACCTTTCGTTTTTGTTACGACTTAAAGAAATCCAAAGAATTCCCACACCTAAAATTTAGCAATTATAAAATTTTGCTACCCATCAAATTTTTAAACACTATTAACTTTAAATATTTAATTAAAGATGGTGAAATCAAAATCTAAAAGTTTAATTTCAATACTAATTGTTTTATTTGTGATTACACAATCAGTTTTAATTTATTTTGTTATTGATATCTCTAGTAATAATGTAAGAATGATTAATGAAACAAAAACAGAATTATATAGGCAAATAGAATTAAATAATAAAGATACACAAAGTAAAATAAATACCTTAATTGATTCTATTAATTCTGTTTCTGCAGAACAAAGCAATTTGCAAGAAGAATTAGGACAAGTTAAGGCATCAACAAGTGCAGATTTTTCAGGAATTATAGAAAATGAAATCAAAGGGGTTGTTACAATAAAAACAGACATTTCACAAGGAACAGGATTTATAGTTACAGATGATGGTTATGTGGTTACTAATGCCCATGTCATTGATGGGGGAAGTTTTGCTAATGTTTATACTTATGAAGATGAAATACATTTAGCTGAATTAATCGGATATAATTCCCTAATGGATATTGTTTTATTAAAAATACAAGGTTCTTTTTCAAGTTTAAATTTTGGAGATTCAGATGAAGTAAAAGTCGGAGAAAAAGTTTTAGCAATCGGCAATCCTTTAGGACTTTCATTTACAGCAACAGAAGGGATTATAAGTGCAATACATAGGGAAGGAATTAATGGCTTGCCTGTTTATTTTCAAACAGATGTTTCATTAAATCCTGGGAATTCTGGGGGCCCTTTAATAGATACTAAAGGGAGAGTTATTGGGATGAATAATTTTAAGATTTCTGGTGCAGAAAATCTTGGTTTTGCATTAGAAAGTAATAATGCAAGAGAAACAATAAATTCTATTTCTTCTAAAGCATTAAATAAAACAATTGTTTAATTTAATTGTTTAATTTATTTTTGGATAGTTTCAAGAACCTTTCTTACATCCCCAGAAAAGATTTTACTCGCTCTCAATATTTCTATTGCCTTAATTTTACCAGTTTTATCAACATCTATATTAACGCCATTAGGCAATTCTATACTTTTCCAATATTCTCCACCATTTATTTCTATATTTAAAACATCTTCTTCATCATCATACCATTCTTCCATTTTTTCAGTCAAGCCAAAAGGCAGTTATTATTTTAAATTTATTTTTTTCTTTTTTATAAACAACCTTCAAAATTCTTCCTGAAGGAGGAATTCTGGATATTGCGTTTAGAGCATCATTCCAATATTTGTCTTTTAAAATATTTGAGTTTTTGATTGCATACCCTATATCATCTTCATTTATATCTTTCCTATATCTTTTTTTCCTTTTCCAATGCTTTGATTCTGTGAATTCCATTTAGTATATAAAACTTTGCTTGTTAAAAAGTTTTCTAGAATTTCATCTACCAATTCTAATAAAATAACTCCAATCTTAGCTTTCCCAGTTATTTCTTCATTAAATTCAATAGCTTTTCCTGTTATAGGGGTGTGCGCACTTATATTTGCAGGAGCTTTAGGATTTTCAAGAACCTGAATTGTGATATCTGCTTTTTTATCTATAATATTATTTAATTTAATAGAAAAATCATTTTCAGAAGAACTTAAATTCAATTCCTTACTTTCCCCAATTTTTAAAACAAAATTTATCAAATCACTTTGAATTTCAATATTAACAGAATCTATATTAATTTGTTTTAAAGTTAAAGTATGCTCTTCTTCACTTGTAAATTTTATTTTATCATTTTCTTTTAATTGTTTTGTATAGGGTTTTAATATTTCTTCATTTGAAGTAAAGTAAATACTTGGGGTAATAGAATCAGAACCTCCTCCACCCCCAGAACCCCCCCCTCCAGAACCTCCACTACTTTCACTGTTTGAATCTACTTGAGTAGCAGTTATACTAAAATTCCTCTGACTTGAATTTTTCTGATTTCCAGAAAAATCATTGCAATTTATTTTCCAAATATAATCTCCAATCGAAAAAGTTTGAGTAAAATTTTGGGTTAAAGATTTATTAAGATTAGACTCTGTTAAATTAAAAATCTCATTAATAATTAAACTACAATTATTAATATAATCCTCAGAAAAATTATAAGCAAAAACTATTGATTGAGAATTTGAAGTATATGAAACAGAATCTTCAGGAGTTATTAAAGTTATATTTGGTTCTGTTATATCATAGACAATAGAGTAATTTTCATTTGAATTAAAACCACTTTGATTATTATAAACAACACAATTCCATAAGTAAGATTCCTCTATTAAAAAACTATAATTAAAATTAGTTGAATTAGAAATTCCTGAAATATCCTGAACAAAATTATAAACTAAACCTGTAGAGTTCCATAAATAAAAACTTATATTTGTTAATTCATAATTACTTGTTGAATTGCAAGTAAAATTTGTTTGATTTTGATTAGTATGTGTATTATTTAATAAAGAAAAACTAACACTAACATTTGAATCAGGACTATCCCCTGGACTATCCCCAGAATGATTAATTGCAGTATAAATATCTATTATTGAAAAATTTAATCCAGAATCTAAATCCTGAATTTGTTTCCCTGTAGAATTTAAAAGATTTAGAATTTCTAAGGGAGTTATTATTTTACTTTCATTTAATCTAAAGAATTGTCTAATAAGAGCAAAAGCTCCTGCAACATGTGGTGCAGCCATTGAAGTCCCA